>NZ_VMKU01000113.1:0-11404 GCF_013276315.1 Streptococcus sp. 2741
GACGAAGTCAGTAACCATAGCTACGGCAAGGTGAAGCTGACGTGGTTTGAAGAGATTTTCGAAGAGTATTAGATAAGTGAAGTATTTTAAAGGAATTAAAAAGGAGAAATAAAATGAAAAATAAACGTTTAATTGGAATTATCGCTGCATTAGCAGTCTTAGTAGCAGGAAGCTTGATTTATTCTTCAATGAATAAATCAGAAGCTCAGAATAATAAGGATGAGAAGAAAATAGCCAAGATTGGTGTGCTTCAATTTGTGAGCCATCCCTCTCTTGACTTGATTTATAAAGGGATTCAAGCTGGACTTGCAGAAGAAGGTTATAAAGATGACCAGTTGAAAATCGACTTTATGAACTCAGAAGGTGACCAAAGTAAGGTTGCGACAATGAGTAAACAATTGGTTGCAAATGGCAATGACCTTGTGGTTGGTATCGCAACACCAGCTGCTCAAGGTTTGGCTAGTGCAACAAAAGACCTACCAGTTATCATGGCCGCTATTACAGACCCAATTGGTGCTAACTTGGTCAAAGATTTGAAAAAACCAGGTGGCAACATTACAGGGGTATCTGACCACAATCCAGCTCAACAACAAGTTGAACTCATCAAGGCTCTGACACCGAATGTGAAAACAATCGGAGCTCTTTACTCAAGTAGCGAAGACAATTCAAAAACACAGGTCGAAGAATTTAAGGCTTATGCTGAAAAAGCAGGTCTGACAGTGGAAACATTTGCAGTTCCTTCAACAAATGAAATTGCCTCAACTGTCACTGTTATGACTAGCAAGGTAGATGCTATTTGGGTTCCAATTGATAACACCATTGCATCAGGATTTCCAACGGTTGTCTCTAGCAATCAAAGTTCTAAGAAACCAATTTATCCAAGTGCGACAGCTATGGTAGAAGTAGGTGGTTTGGCATCAGTTGTAGTTGACCAACATGACCTTGGTGTGGCAACTGGAAAAATGATTGCGCAAGTCTTGAAAGGTGCAAAACCAGTCGATACCCCAGTCAATGTCTTTTCAACTGGTAAGTCAGTCATCAATAAAAAAATAGCACAAGAACTAGGTGTTACGATTCCTGAGTCTGTTCTCAAAGAAGCAGGACAAGTCATCGAATAAATAAGGTAGGGAGGAGGAGACTCTTCCCATTTTTTAAAAAGATGAATATAGAAAGGATTAAATAAAATATGATTGTTTCCATTATTTCTCAAGGATTTGTCTGGGCTATTCTAGGTCTGGGAATCTTTATGACATTTAGGATTTTGAACTTTCCAGATATGACGACAGAAGGTTCCTTCCCTCTTGGGGGAGCTGTTGCTGTCACTCTGATAACCAAAGGCGTGAACCCTTTTTTAGCGACACTGCTTGCTGTAGGAGCAGGTTGTTTAGCTGGAATGGTAGCAGGACTTCTTTATACAAAAGGGAAGATTCCAACCTTGCTCTCAGGGATTTTGGTGATGACTTCCTGTCACTCTATCATGCTCTTGATTATGGGACGTGCAAATTTAGGCTTGCTTGGAACCAAGCAAATTCAGGATGCCTTGCCTTTTGATTCAGACTTGAATCAACTTTTGACAGGTCTTATCTTTGTGAGTCTTGTCATTGCTCTCATGCTCTTTTTCTTGGACACCAAACTCGGACAAGCCTATATTGCTACAGGTGACAATCCTGATATGGCTAGAAGTTTCGGGATTCATACTGGGCGCATGGAGCTGATGGGCTTGGTCTTATCAAATGGTGTGATTGCCCTTGCAGGTGCCCTCATTGCCCAGCAAGAAGGTTATGCTGATGTATCTCGAGGAATTGGTGTCATCGTTGTGGGGCTTGCAAGTTTGATTATTGGAGAAGTTATTTTCAAGAGTTTGAGCTTGGCAGAGCGTTTGGTTACTATCGTTGTCGGTTCTATCGCCTATCAATTCTTAGTATGGGCAGTTATCGCGCTTGGCTTTAATACAAGTTACCTTCGTTTGTATAGCGCCGTGATTTTGGCAGTCTGCCTCATGATTCCAACATTTAAGCAAACAATCTTGAAAGGAGCCAAATTAAGCAAATGACAGCAATTGTAGAATTAAAAAATGCAACCAAAGTCGTTAAAAATGGCTTTGATGAAGAAAAGATTATTTTAAATGATGTTTCCTTAGAAATTTTTGAACAGGATTTCATCACGATTTTAGGTGGAAATGGTGCTGGGAAATCAACTCTCTTTAACACTATTGCAGGAACCTTATCACTAACCAGTGGAACTATCCGTATTTTGGGCGAAGATGTTACCAAGTTTTCACCAGAGAAGCGGGCTAAGTATCTGTCTCGAGTCTTCCAAGATCCCAAGATGGGGACAGCTCCTCGTATGACAGTAGCTGAAAATCTTTTGATTGCCAAGTTTCGTGGTGAAAAACGTGGACTGTTTCCGAGACGTCTTGCTAGCTATAAGGATGAGTTTCAGGCAACTATTGAAAAAGTAGGAAATGGTCTTGAGAAACACTTGAATACACCGATTGAGTTCTTATCAGGTGGGCAAAGACAGGCCTTGAGTCTCTTGATGGCAACCTTGAAGCGACCTGAATTACTCTTGTTAGACGAGCATACTGCAGCCCTTGATCCAAAGACAAGTGTCGCCTTGATGGAATTGACGGATGAATTTGTCAAGAAAGACCAGCTGACAGCCCTTATGATTACCCACCATATGGAAGATGCTTTCAAATATGGTAATCGTCTGATTGTCATGAAAGAAGGACGGATTATCCAAGATTTGAACCAAGAAGAAAAAGCAAAAATGAAAATCTCTGATTATTATCAGCTCTTTGAATAAAGTAAGGAAAATGAGTGAAATGGTTTACTTTTTTTCTGAAATAAAGTATACTATATAAAGTAAACTATGATAACATGGAGGTATTGTGTATGGTTGACAAACAAGTCATTGAAGAAATCAAAAACAATGCCAACATTGTGGAAGTCATAGGAGATGTGATTTCTTTACAAAAGGCAGGACGGAACTATCTAGGGCTCTGTCCTTTTCATGGTGAAAAAACACCTTCTTTCAACGTTGTAGAGGATAAGCAGTTTTACCACTGTTTTGGTTGTGGCCGATCTGGTGATGTCTTTAAGTTCATAGAGGAGTACCAAGGGGTTCCCTTTATAGAGGCTGTCCAAATCTTAGGTCAGCGTGTCGGTATAGAGGTGGAAAAACCGCTTTATAGTGAGCAGAGGCCAGCCTCGCCTCACCAAGCTCTTTATGATATGCACGAAGATGCTGCCAAATTTTACCATGCTATTCTCATGACAACTACGATGGGTGAAGAGGCCAGAAACTACCTTTATCAGCGTGGTTTGACAGATGAAGTGCTCAAGCATTTTCGGATTGGTTTAGCACCTCCAGAACGAAACTATCTCTATCAACGTTTGGCTGGTCAGTATCGTGAAGAGGATTTCTTGGATTCGGGACTATTTTACCTCTCAGATGCCAATCAATTTGTAGATACCTTTCACAATCGTATCATGTTTCCCCTGACAAATGACCAAGGAAAGGTCATTGCCTTTTCAGGTCGTATCTGGCAGAAAACGGATTCACAAACTTCTAAGTATAAAAATAGCCGATCGACTGCAATTTTTAACAAAAGTTACGAATTATATCATATGGATAGGGCAAAAAAATCTTCTGGAAAAGCCAGTGAGATTTACCTGATGGAAGGGTTCATGGATGTCATTGCAGCTTATCGGTCTGGAATCGAAAACGCTGTCGCATCTATGGGAACGGCCTTGAGTCGTGAGCATGTTGAGCATCTGAAAAGGTTAACCAAGAAGTTGGTTCTTGTTTACGATGGCGATAAGGCTGGGCAAGCTGCGACATTGAAAGCACTGGATGAAATTGATGAGATTCCTGTGCAGATCGTCAGCATGCCTGATAACTTGGATCCAGATGAGTATCTACAAAAAAATGGCCCAGAAGACTTGGCCTATCTATTAACGAAAACTCGTATTAGTCCGATTGAGTTTTACATTCACCAGTATAAACCTGAAAATAGTGAAAATCTGCAGGCTCAGATTGAATTTATTGAAAAAATAGCTCCCTTGATTGTTCAAGAAAAATCCATCACTGCTCAAAACAGCTATATTCATATTTTAGCTGACAGTCTGGCGTCCTTTGATTATGCCCAGATTGAGCAGATTGTTAATGAGAGTCGTCAGGCGCAAAGGCAGAATCGCATGGAAGGAATTTCCAGACCGACGCAAATCACTATGCCTGTCACCAAGCAGTTATCAGCTATTATGAGAGCAGAAGCCCATCTACTCTATCGGATGATGGAATCCCCTCTTGTTTTGAACGATTACCGTTTGCGAGAAGACTTTGCATTTGATACACCTGAATTTCAGGTCTTATATGACTTGCTTGGTCAGTATGGCAATCTTCCTCCAGAAGTTTTAGCAGAACAGACAGAGGAAGTTGAAAGAGCTTGCTACCAAGTCTTAGCTCAGGATTTGCCTGCTGAGATGTCACCGCAGGAACTTAGTGAAGTAGAAATGACTCGAAACAAGGCTCTCTTGAATCAGGACAATATGAGAATCAAAAAGAAGGTGCAGGAAGCTAGCCATGTAGGAGATACAGATATAGCCCTAGAAGAATTGGAACGTTTAATTTCACAAAAGAGAAGAATGGAGTAATAATGGCAACAAAACAAAAAGAAGTAACAACATTTGACGTACAAGTAGCAGAATTTATCCGTAATCATAAGCAAAAAGGGACAGCAACAGACGATGAAATCAATGCAAGTCTGGTTATTCCTTTTACCTTGGACGCTGATGGGATTGAAGATCTCTTGCAACGGATTCAGGATGCAGGAATTTCGATCACAGATAACGAAGGAAATCCAAGTGCGCGTGTTCTTAGCAATGAAGAAGAACCAGAACTCAGCGATGAGGACTTGATTGGTTCAACTTCGGCTAAGGTCAATGACCCTGTCCGTATGTACTTGAAAGAAATCGGGGTCGTTCCTCTCTTGACCAATGAAGAGGAAAAAGAGTTGGCACTGGCTGTTGAAGCTGGTGATATCGAAGCCAAACAACGTCTTGCGGAAGCCAACCTTCGTTTGGTTGTTTCTATTGCCAAACGCTATGTTGGACGCGGTATGCAGTTCCTTGACTTGATTCAAGAAGGGAATATGGGCTTGATGAAAGCTGTTGACAAGTTTGACTATTCTAAAGGGTTCAAGTTTTCAACTTACGCAACTTGGTGGATTCGTCAGGCTATTACTCGTGCTATTGCGGATCAAGCTCGTACCATCCGTATCCCAGTCCACATGGTTGAAACGATTAACAAACTGGTTCGTGAACAGCGGAATCTCCTTCAAGAATTGGGACAAGATCCAACACCAGAACAAATTGCTGAACGTATGGATATGACACCTGATAAGGTTCGTGAAATCTTGAAGATTGCCCAAGAACCGGTATCCCTTGAAACTCCAATCGGTGAAGAGGATGATAGCCACCTTGGGGACTTTATCGAAGATGAAGTGATTGAAAATCCAGTGGACTATACAACTCGTATTGTCTTGCGTGAGCAGTTGGATGAAGTCTTAGATACTCTTACAGACCGTGAAGAAAATGTTCTACGTCTGCGTTTCGGACTAGACGATGGAAAAATGCGTACCCTTGAAGATGTGGGTAAAGTATTTAACGTAACCCGTGAGCGTATCCGTCAGATTGAAGCAAAGGCTTTGAGAAAACTACGCCAACCAAGTCGTAGCAAACCGCTTCGTGATTTTATTGAAGACTAAGAGTGAGGATGAATATGGCTTATACAGAAGAGCAAATTGAAAATATCAAAACACGAATTTTATCAGCCTTGGAAGAAGTCATCGACCCTGAGTTGGGAATCGATATTGTCAATCTTGGTTTGATCTATGAGATTCGTTTTGACGGCGACACAGGGCAAACAGAGATTGATATGACGTTGACAACTATGGGTTGTCCCTTGGCAGACCTTTTGACGGATCAGATTTATGATGCCATGACAGAGGTGCCAGAAGTAACGGATACTGAGGTTAAATTAGTTTGGTATCCAGCCTGGACTGTTGAAAAAATGAGTCGCTATGCCCGCATTGCCCTAGGCATTAAGTAAACATATAAAAGCATGTGAGAGATTATTGGAAGAGCGAGGAAATTTCCCCCTCTTTTCCTCTAGTCTCTCCTTTCTTTTGCTGATTTTATTCAAAGAAAATGATATAATAGTAGTTATGGAAAAAAAGAAATTACGCATCAATATGTTGAGTTCAAGTGAGAAAGTAGCAGGACAAGGAGTTTCAGGTGCCTACCGTGAATTAGTTCGTCTTCTTCACCGTGATGCCAAGAACCAATTGATTGTTATTGAAAATCTTCCAATAGAGGCAGATGTGACTCACTTTCATACGATTGATTTCCCCTATTATTTATCAACCTTCCAAAAGAAACGCTCAGGGAGAAAAATTGGCTATGTGCATTTCTTGCCTGATACACTTGAGGGGAGTTTGAAGATTCCATTTTTCTTAAAGGGAATTGTCAAACGCTATGTATTTTCTTTTTACAACCGGATGGAGCACTTGGTTGTGGTCAATCCTATGTTCATTGAGGATTTGGTGGCAGCTGGTATTCCACGTGAAAAAGTGACTTATATTCCTAACTTTGTCAACAAGGAAAAATGGCATCCTCTACCACAGGAAGAGGTAGTCAGACTGCGTACAGAGCTAGGTCTTAGTGACAGCCAGTTTATCGTAGTAGGTGCTGGGCAAGTTCAGAAACGTAAAGGGATTGATGATTTTATCCGTCTGGCTGAGGAATTGCCTCAGATTACCTTTATCTGGGCCGGTGGTTTCTCTTTTGGTGGTATGACAGATGGTTATGAACGCTACAAGAAAATCATGGAGAATCCCCCTAAAAATTTGATTTTTCCAGGTATTGTATCGCCAGAGCGGATGCGCGAATTGTATGCCCTAGCGAATCTTTTCTTGTTGCCTAGTTACAATGAGCTCTTTCCGATGACGATTTTAGAGGCTGCCAGTTGTGAAGCTCCTATTATGTTACGTGATTTGGATCTTTATAAGGTGATTTTAGAGGGAAATTATCGGGCGACAGCAGATAGAGAAGAGATGAAAGAGGCTATTTTGGAATATCAAGCAAATCCTGTTGCCTTAAAAGACCTCAAAGAAAAGGCTAAGAATATTTCCAGAGAATATTCAGAAGAGCATCTGTTACAAATCTGGTTGGACTTTTATGAGAAACAAGCCGCTTTAGGGAGAAAGTAAAAAGTGAGGTAATCTATGCGAATTGGTTTATTTACAGATACCTATTTTCCTCAGGTTTCTGGTGTTGCGACCAGTATTCGAACCTTGAAAACAGAACTTGAAAAGCAGGGGCATGCTGTTTTTATCTTTACGACGACAGATAAGGATGTCAATCGTTATGAAGATTGGCAAATCATCCGCATTCCAAGTGTTCCTTTCTTTGCTTTTAAAGATCGTCGCTTTGCCTATCGAGGCTTCAGCAAGGCACTTGAAATTGCTAAACAATATCAACTGGATATTATCCATACTCAGACAGAATTTTCTCTTGGTTTGTTGGGGATTTGGATTGCGCGTGAATTGAAGATTCCAGTCATCCATACCTATCACACCCAGTACGAAGACTATGTGCATTATATTGCCAAGGGGATGTTGATTCGTCCTAGCATGGTCAAGTATCTGGTTAGAGGTTTTTTGCATGATGTGGATGGGGTGATTTGCCCGAGTGAGATTGTCCATGATTTGCTATCTGACTATAAGGTTAAGGTTGAAAAACGTGTCATTCCAACTGGGATTGAATTAGCCAAGTTTGAGCGTCCGGAAATCAAGCAGGAAAATTTGAAAGAACTACGTAGTAAACTAGGGATTCAAGATGATGACCAGATGTTGCTGAGTCTTTCCAGAATTTCCTATGAAAAAAATATTCAAGCAGTACTAGTAGCCTTTGCAGAAGTTCTGAAAGAAGAAGACAAGGTTAAACTGGTAGTTGCTGGGGATGGCCCTTATCTGGATGACCTCAAAGAGCAAGCTCAGAACCTAGAGATTCAAGACTCAGTCATCTTTACAGGGATGATTGCTCCTAGTGAGACAGCGCTCTACTATAAGGCGGCGGATTTCTTCATCTCGGCATCGACAAGTGAGACCCAAGGTTTGACCTACTTGGAAAGCTTAGCTAGTGGGACGCCTGTCATTGCTCACGGAAATCCTTATCTGGACAATCTCATCAATGACAAAATGTTTGGTACCTTGTATTACGGTGAACATGATTTGGCTGGAGCTATTCTGGAGGCCCTGATTGCAACACCAGACATGAATGAGCATACCTTATCAACGAAATTATACGAGATTTCAGCTGAGAACTTTGGAAAACGAGTGCATGAATTTTATTTGGATGCCATTATTTCAAATAATTTCCAGAAAGATTTAGCTAAAGATGATACGGTCAGTCAGCGAATCTTTAAGACAGTTTTGTATCTTCCGCAACAGGTGGTTGCTGTACCGGTAAAAGGATCAAGACGAATGCTAAAGGCATCAAAAACACAGCTGATTAGCATGAGAGATTATTGGAAAGACCGTGAAGAATAGAAAGAGGACAAGCTATGAATAAACGATTAATGAGAAGTGGTCGTGACAAAAAGATTGCTGGTGTTTGTGCCGGGGTGGCCCATTATCTAGATATGGATCCAACTATTGTTCGAATCATTTGGGGTGTCCTTGCTTGCTGTTACGGAGCTGGAATTGTAGCTTATATCATTTTATGGATTATTGCACCAGTAGCAACTGACTATTGAAAACTAGCTGAATTCATGCTAAGATAATAGAAAATAGAATGTAACGAAGGAGATAAAAATGGCATTTGGAGATAATGGAAAACGTAAAAAAACGATGTTTGAGAAATTAACCTTGCTTATCGTGCTTATCATGTTAGTAGCAAGTATTTTGGGTATTTTTGCAACTGCAATTGGTGCCCTCAGTAATCTATAAAAAGATTCAAGAAAATTTTGTGACTGGGATTTCCCAGCCCTTTTTTAAAGTGAGAAGAAAAAATGAGTATGTTTTTAGATACAGCCAAGATTAAGGTCAAGGCTGGTAATGGTGGTGATGGCATGGTTGCCTTTCGCCGTGAAAAATATGTCCCTAATGGCGGTCCTTGGGGTGGTGATGGTGGACGTGGAGGTAATGTGGTTTTCGTTGTAGACGAAGGACTACGTACCCTCATGGATTTCCGCTACAATCGTCATTTCAAGGCTGATTCTGGTGAAAAAGGAATGACCAAAGGAATGCATGGACGTGGTGCTGAGGACCTTATAGTTCGAGTACCACAAGGTACGACTGTTCGTGATGCAGAGACTGGCAAGGTCTTGACAGATTTGATTGAACATGGACAAGAATTTATCGTTGCCCACGGAGGTCGTGGTGGTCGTGGAAATATCCGCTTTGCAACACCAAAAAATCCTGCACCTGAAATCTCTGAAAATGGGGAACCAGGTCAGGAACGTGAGTTACAATTGGAACTAAAAATCTTGGCAGATGTTGGTTTAGTAGGATTCCCATCTGTAGGGAAATCAACACTTTTAAGTGTTATCACATCGGCTAAACCTAAAATTGGTGCCTACCACTTTACGACCATTGTGCCAAATCTAGGTATGGTTCGCACCCAATCAGGTGAATCCTTTGCAGTAGCCGATTTGCCAGGTTTGATTGAAGGGGCTAGTCAAGGTGTTGGTTTGGGAACTCAGTTCCTCCGTCACATTGAGCGTACCCGTGTCATCCTTCATATTATTGATATGTCAGCTAGCGAAGGACGTGATCCTTATGAGGATTATCTTGCCATTAACAAGGAGTTAGAGTCATACAATCTTCGTCTCATGGAGCGTCCACAGATTATTGTAGCTAACAAAATGGACATGCCTGAGAGTCAAGAAAATCTTAAAGAATTTAAGAAAAAATTGGCTGAAAACTACGATGAATTTGAAGAGTTACCAGCTATCTTCCCAATATCTGGTTTGACCAAGCAAGGTCTGGCTACGCTTTTGGATGCTACAGCTGAATTGTTAGACAAGACACCAGAATTCTTGCTTTACGACGAGTCCGATATGGAAGAAGAAGCTTACTATGGATTTGACGAGGAAGAGAAAGCCTTTGAAATTAGCCGTGATGACGATGCGACATGGGTACTTTCCGGTGAAAAACTGATGAAACTCTTTAATATGACCAACTTTGATCGTGACGAATCAGTCATGAAATTTGCCCGTCAATTACGTGGTATGGGGGTTGATGAAGCCCTTCGTGCGCGTGGTGCTAAGGATGGGGATTTGGTCCGCATTGGTAAATTTGAATTTGAATTTGTAGACTAGGAGACTAGTATGGGAGATAAACCGATATCTTTCCGAGATGCGGATGGCAATTTTGTTTCCGCCGCAGATGTTTGGAATGAAAAGAAATTGGAAGAACTATTTAATCGTCTCAATCCAAATCGTGCTCTGAGATTGGCACGAACTAAAAAAGACAATCCATCTCAGTAAAGAAGCTAAAAAATCCCGTGCCTCATCAGACACGGGATTTTGTGGTACAACGGGCATGTATAGCAAACTGAATCTGGAATAGCACAGGATATCTTCTAAAATATTGTTATCAATTGATTTGAATTTTAAAATTAAATTGTTTGATTCTTATTTCACTTTGTTATAGTATATCTGATGTCAAAGTTCTCGGCGAGTCAAATAGCGATTCCCAAGCCTGACTATCGTGAGGTAGCGGGTTAAAACGGTCTGGGGATAGACCGTTTTAAGTCTGTCGCTGGAAATAAGAATCGTCAGAGGAAGGGATAGCGAAATCGTGGCTCTACGAACAGGAACGTGATAGTAAGGTGTATATAGTGGATAAGGGGGCTCAGAACTCTAAATTCCAAAAAGGTAGTACATAAAGCACGAGAGTAATTGAATTCGTACTAAGATTTCCTATTTTCACTGTAACCTTTTAACGTCCTCATATCTTGTATAAACGAGGATAGATGTACGACTTATCCCGTGAGGTCTATCACTATAAAGAGAAAACGACAGATAGAAGTGATCCTGAGTCACGGTTATCTTTAAAATAGATTGTCTGATAGGATGCTAGCCTGAAAACGTCTTGTTCATGAAATATAGGACGGTATGTATAAAACGCTTCTGTGAACTGAGAGAAGGGGGAGAAGTTCTTTCTAAAGTTTAGTTGAACAGCCGTATTCCGATACTTAGATAAGGGAGCTAGTCTTAGCTCCTACTCGATTTCAGGGGACAAAAAAGGGGTAATAGCGCTTCGAGAAAGATTATACTCAAAATCTCTTCAAACCACGTCAGCGTCGCCTTGCCGTATATATATGTTACTGACTTC
>NZ_VMKU01000113.1:11418-23915 GCF_013276315.1 Streptococcus sp. 2741
GCCTGCGGCTAGCTTCCTAATCTGCTCTTTGGTTTTCATTGAGTATCAGTGACTAACTCATCAACTCTGATTTATCCAATAAAATTGAAAAGGATGGAAAAAAGGTTGCATTTATGATATAATTTATTTTAAAGACCTTATTAGAAATCTTGAGAGAGTATTGAAAACTTAGAATGAGAAAAATTGTTATCAATGGTGGATTACCACTACAAGGTGAAATCACTATTAGTGGTGCTAAAAATAGTGTTGTGGCCTTAATTCCGGCTATTATCTTGGCTGATGATGTGGTGACTTTGGATTGCGTTCCAGATATTTCGGATGTAGCCAGTCTTGTCGAAATTATGGAATTGATGGGAGCTACTGTTAAGCGTTATGACGATGTCTTGGAGATTGATCCAAGAGGTGTTCAAAATATTCCAATGCCTTATGGGAAAATCAATAGTCTTCGTGCATCTTATTATTTTTATGGAAGTCTTTTAGGTCGCTTTGGTGAAGCCACAGTTGGCTTGCCTGGAGGATGTGACCTTGGTCCTCGTCCGATTGACCTACACCTTAAGGCTTTTGAAGCTATGGGTGCCACTGTTAGCTACGAGGGAGATAACATGAAGTTATCTGCTAAAGATACAGGACTTCATGGTACAAGTATTTACATGGATACGATTAGTGTAGGAGCAACGATTAATACGATGATTGCTGCGGTTAAAGCAAATGGTCGTACTATTATTGAAAATGCAGCCCGTGAACCTGAAATTATTGATGTAGCTACCCTCTTGAATAATATGGGTGCCCATATCCGTGGGGCAGGAACCAATATCATCATTATTGATGGTGTCGAAAGATTACATGGGACCCGTCATCAGGTGATTCCAGACCGCATTGAAGCTGGAACATATATTTCCTTAGCTGCTGCAGTTGGTAAAGGAATTCGTATCAATAATGTTCTTTACGAACACCTAGAAGGATTTATTGCTAAGTTGGAAGAAATGGGAGTGAGAATGACTGTATCTGAAGACAGCATTTTTGTCGAGGAACAGTCTAATTTGAAAGCAATCAATATTAAGACGGCTCCTTACCCAAGCTTTGCAACTGATTTGCAACAACCGATTACCCCACTTTTACTAAGAGCGAATGGTCGTGGTACAATTGTCGATACGATTTACGAAAAACGTGTAAATCATGTTTTTGAACTAGTAAAGATGGATGCGAACATTTCGACAACAAATGGTCATATTTTGTACACGGGTGGACGTAGTTTACGTGGAGCCAGTGTTAAAGCAACTGACCTGAGAGCAGGTGCAGCTTTAGTTATTGCTGGTTTGATGGCCGAGGGACAAACTGAAATTATCAATGTCGAGTTTATCTTACGTGGTTATTCTGATATTATCGAAAAATTACGTAATCTAGGAGCGGATATTAGACTTGTTGAGTATTAAACCGTAGAGGTGTTTATGAATATTTGGACCAAATTAGCAATGTTTTCTTTTTTTGAAACGGATCGCTTGTATTTGCGTCCTTTCTTTTTTAGTGATAATCAGGACTTCCACGAGGTAGCTTCAAATCCAGAAAATCTTCAATTTATTTTCCCAACGCAGGCAAGTCTGGAAGAAAGTCAGTATGCACTTGCCAATTACTTTATGAAGTCCCCTTTGGGAGTGTGGGCAATTTGTGACCAGAAAAATCAACAAATGATTGGTTCTATTAAATTTGAGAAGTTAGATGAAATCAAAAAAGAAGCTGAGCTTGGCTATTTTTTGAGAAAAGATGCTTGGTCGCAAGGATTTATGACAGAGGTTGTTAGAAAAATTTGTCAGCTTTCTTTTGAAGAATTTGATTTAAAACAATTATCTATTATTACCCATCTCGAAAATGAAGCAAGTCAACGGGTTGCCCTTAAGTCTGGATTTCGATTGATTCGTCAGTTTAAAGGAAGTGATCGTTACACAAGAAAAATGCGGGATTATCTTGAATTTCGGTATGTAAAAGGAGAGTTCAATGAGTAAGCATCAGGAAATTCTAAGCTATTTGGAGGAATTACCAGTAGGTAAAAGAGTCAGTGTTCGTAGTATTTCCAATCATCTAGGAGTTAGTGATGGAACAGCCTATCGGGCTATTAAAGAAGCTGAAAACCGTGGAATTGTGGAGACCCGTCCTAGAAGTGGAACAATTCGTGTTAAATCCCAGAAAGTTGCTATAGAGAGATTAGCGTTTGCTGAAATTGCAGAGGTGACTTCTTCTGAGGTTCTGGCTGGGAAAGAAGGTTTAGAGAGAGAATTTAGTAAGTTCTCTATCGGTGCCATGACTGAACAAAACATCCTATCCTACCTTCATGATGGGGGACTCTTGATTGTCGGAGACCGGACCCGTATCCAATTACTAGCGCTGGAAAATGAAAATGCCGTTTTGGTTACAGGTGGTTTTCATGTTCATGATGATGTGCTTAAACTGGCAAATCAAAAAGGGATTCCTGTTCTAAGAAGCAAGCATGACACTTTCACTGTTGCGACTATGATCAATAAAGCCTTGTCAAATGTCCGAATCAAGACTGATATTTTGACAGTTGAGAAGCTTTATCGTCCAAGTCATGAGTATGGTTTTCTGAGAGAGACAGACACCGTTAAAGATTATTTGTACTTGGTACGCAAGAATCGTAGCAGTCGTTTTCCTGTTATCAATCAACATCAGGTTGTTGTTGGCATTGTAACCATGAGAGATGCTGGTGATAAGTCACCAAGTACCACAATTGACAAGGTCATGTCTCGTAGTTTATTTTTAGTTGGATTATCGACAAATATTGCCAATGTGAGTCAACGGATGATTGCTGAAGACTTTGAAATGGTACCGGTTGTTCGGAATAATCAAACCTTGCTTGGAGTTGTGACACGACGAGATGTCATGGAGAAGATGAGTCGTTCCCAAGTTTCTGCTCTACCAACTTTTTCTGAGCAGATTGGTCAAAAACTCGCTTATCACCATGATGAAGTCGTCATTACAGTGGAACCCTTTATGCTTGAGAAAAACGGTGTTTTGGCTAATGGTGTATTAGCGGAGATACTGACTCACATGACCCAAGATTTAGTTGTGAATAGTGGTCGCAATCTCATTATCGAGCAGATGCTCATCTACTTTTTGCAGGCTGTTCAGATAGATGATACACTGCGCATTCAAGCACGCATTATCCACCATACTAGACGGTCAGCTATTATTGATTACGATATTTATCATGGTCATCAGATTGTTTCAAAAGCAAATGTAACCGTTAAAATTAATTAGAAACTAGGAGAAAAAATGATAACATTAAAATCAGCTCGTGAAATCGAAGCTATGGATAAGGCCGGTGATTTTTTAGCAAGTATCCATATTGGCTTGCGTGATTTGATTAAGCCTGGCGTAGATATGTGGGAAGTTGAAGAATACGTTCGCCGTCGTTGTAAGGAAGAAAATTTCCTTCCGCTTCAGATTGGAGTTGACGGTGCCATGATGGACTATCCTTATGCTACCTGTTGCTCTCTTAATGATGAAGTAGCTCATGCTTTCCCTCGTCACTATATCTTGAAAGATGGTGATTTGCTCAAGGTTGACATGGTTTTGGGAGGTCCAATTGCTAAGTCTGATTTGAATGTCTCAAAATTAAACTTCAACAATGTTGAGCAAATGAAGAAATACACTCAGAGCTATTCTGGTGGTTTAGCAGACTCTTGTTGGGCTTATGCTGTAGGTACACCGTCCGAAGAAGTGAAAAACTTGATGGATGTAACTAAAGAAGCAATGTATAAGGGGATTGAGCAAGCTGTTATTGGGAACCGTATTGGTGATATTGGTGCAGCCATTCAAGAATACGCTGAAAGTCGTGGTTACGGTGTAGTGCGTGATTTGGTTGGTCATGGTGTTGGCCCAACCATGCACGAAGAACCAATGGTTCCTAACTATGGTATTGCTGGTCGTGGACTTCGTCTCCGTGAAGGAATGGTCTTGACTATTGAACCAATGATTAATACAGGTGACTGGGAAATCGATACAGATATGAAAACCGGTTGGGCGCATAAGACCATTGACGGTGGATTGTCATGTCAGTATGAACACCAATTTGTCATTACGAAAGATGGACCTGTTATCTTGACTAGCCAAGGTGAAGAAGGAACTTATTAATAAAAATTGAAAAGACTACTGGAAGTTTATTTTGATAAAAATCCAGTAGATCTTTTCATAATAAAACGCATTGTATCAAGTGTTAGGGGCTGATATCATGCGTTTTTCTGACTTTAAGATTTTTTCCAACTCTGTTTGTAACCACATCATAACAGAGGGTCTAGGATTCAGGGCTCTCCTCCTATATACTATTAGTAAAGCAAAACTAGGGGAGAATATTTTAGTGTCGCAATCTATTGTTCCTGTAGAGGTTTTACGATATCGTTGTTTTGGTTTTAAAAAGAGAAATGGAATTCTGTTTAACGTTCGTATTGCCAATCTTAAATTTACCTTTTTTATATTGATGTATTGAGCTAGTTCATGAAAAAATTAAGTGAAAAAGTCGAGTGTTTTAGAAACCTACAGTGTAGTATTCTAGTTTCAATCCGCTATATTTTGCTACTCCCCGTAAAGTTTCTATTTTCCCTGATTTCTGATATAATAGAAATATTGACTTCAAGAGTAAGGAAGAGAAGATGAACGCATTATTAAATGGAATGAATGACCGTCAGGCTGAGGCGGTGCAAACGACAGAAGGTCCCTTGTTGATTATGGCGGGGGCTGGCTCTGGAAAGACCCGAGTTTTGACCCACCGTATCGCTTATTTAATCGATGAAAAGCTGGTCAATCCTTGGAATATCTTGGCTATTACCTTCACTAACAAGGCTGCGCGTGAGATGAAAGAGCGTGCTTATAGCCTTAATCCAGCTACTCAGGACTGTCTGATTGCGACCTTTCACTCCATGTGTGTGCGTATTCTGCGTCGCGATGCGGACCATATTGGTTACAATCGCAATTTTACTATTGTAGATCCAGGGGAGCAGCGAACTCTCATGAAACGCATTCTCAAGCAGTTGAACTTGGATCCTAAAAAATGGAATGAACGAACTATTTTGGGAACCATTTCCAATGCTAAGAATGATCTGATTGATGATGTAGCTTATGCTGCCCAAGCTGGCGATATGTATACGCAAATCGTGTCCCAGTGTTATACAGCTTATCAGAAAGAACTGCGTCAGTCGGAGTCGGTTGACTTTGATGATTTGATTATGCTGACCCTGCGTCTCTTTGATCAAAATCCTGATGTCTTGACCTACTATCAGCAGAAGTTTCAGTACATCCATGTTGATGAGTACCAAGATACCAATCACGCTCAGTATCAATTGGTCAAACTCTTGGCTTCACGCTTTAAAAATATTTGTGTGGTTGGGGATGCGGACCAGTCCATCTACGGTTGGCGTGGTGCTGATATGCAGAATATTTTGGATTTCGAGAAAGATTATCCCCAAGCCAAGGTTGTTTTGTTAGAAGAAAATTATCGCTCTACGAAGACTATTCTTCAAGCGGCCAACGAGGTCATTAAAAACAACAAAAACCGCCGTCCTAAGAATCTCTGGACCCAAAATGCTGATGGGGAACAAATCGTTTACTATCGTGCCAATGATGAACTAGATGAGGCTGTATTTGTAGCCAAAACCATCGATGAACTTGGTCGGAGTCAAAACTTCCTTCACAAGGATTTTGCAGTTCTCTATCGGACTAATGCGCAGTCCCGTACTATTGAGGAAGCCCTGCTCAAGTCAAACATTCCTTATACCATGGTTGGTGGAACCAAGTTCTACAGCCGTAAGGAAATCCGCGATATTATCGCTTATCTTAATCTTATTGCTAATTTGAGTGACAATATCAGTTTTGAGCGTATTATCAACGAACCAAAACGTGGAATTGGGCCAGGTACTGTTGAGAAAATTCGTGACTTTGCAAATATGCAAAACATGTCTATGCTAGATGCTTCAGCCAATATCATGTTGTCTGGTATCAAGGGTAAAGTAGCCCAATCTATCTGGGATTTTGCCAATATGATTCTGGATTTGCGGGAGCAACTGGACCAGTTAAGCATTACTGAGTTGGTTGAGGCCGTCCTAGAAAAAACAGGTTACGTCGATATTCTAAATGCTCAAGCGACTTTAGAAAGCAAGGCTCGGGTTGAAAATATTGAAGAGTTCCTTTCTGTGACGAAAAACTTTGATGACACCTCTGATGGGCCAGAAGAAGAAACTGGTTTGGATAAACTAAGTCGTTTCTTAAATGACTTGGCCTTGATTGCGGACACAGATTCAGGTAGTCAGGAGACATCAGAAGTGACCTTGATGACCCTGCATGCTGCCAAAGGTCTCGAGTTTCCAGTTGTCTTTTTGATTGGGATGGAAGAAAATGTCTTTCCACTTAGTCGTGCGGCTGAAGATCCAGATGAATTAGAAGAAGAGCGCCGTCTAGCCTATGTAGGTATCACGCGTGCAGAGAAAATCCTCTATCTAACAAATGCCAACTCGCGCCTGCTTTTTGGTCGTACCAACTACAACCGTCCCACTCGTTTTATTAACGAAATCAGCTCGGACTTACTTGAGTATCAAGGTCTGGCTCGTCCAGCAAATACAAGCTTTAAGGCATCTTATAGCAGTGGTGGGGTTGCCTTCGGTCAAGGTATGAGTCTTGCCCAGGCTCTTCAAGACCGTAAACGCAGTGCTGCCCCAAAATCTATCCAGTCAAGCGGTCTCCCATTTGGTCAATTTACAGCTGGAGCAAAATCAGCTTCTAGCGAGGCAAATTGGTCCATTGGTGACATTGCCCTCCACAAGAAGTGGGGAGAGGGAACTGTTGTGGAAGTTTCAGGTAGCGGTGCTACGCAGGAATTGAAAATCAATTTCCCAGAAGTAGGTTTGAAAAAACTTTTGGCTAGTGTGGCCCCAATTGAGAAAAAAATCTAATTTTTCATCCTTCTCACGAATAATAAAGTGAGGAGGATTTTTATGTACAGTATTTCATTCCAAGAAGATTCACTATTACCAAGAGAAAGACTGGCCAAGGAAGGAGTTGAAGCGCTCAGTAATCAAGAGTTGCTAGCTATTTTACTCAGGACAGGAACACGTCAAGCTAGCGTTTTTGAAATTGCCCAGAAAGTCTTGAGCAATCTTTCAAGCCTAACGGATTTGAAAAAAATGACCCTGCAGGAATTGCAGAGTCTGTCTGGTATCGGCCGTGTTAAGGCCATAGAATTACAAGCTATGATTGAACTGGGCCATCGTATTCACAAACACGAGACTCTTGAGATGGAAAGTATTCTCAGCAGTCAAAAGTTGGCCAAGAAGATGCAACAGGAATTGGGGGACAAAAAACAAGAGCACCTGGTGGCGCTCTATCTCAATACTCAAAATCAAATCATTCATCAACAGACCATTTTTATCGGTTCTGCAACTCGTAGTATCGCTGAGCCGCGAGAGATTCTTCACTATGCTATCAAGCATATGGCGACTTCACTCATCTTGGTCCACAATCACCCTTCGGGAGCGGTAGCGCCTAGCCGAAATGATGATCATGTCACTAAAATTGTTAAAGAAGCCTGCGACCTGATGGGGATTGTCCTCTTGGACCATTTGATTGTCTCACAATCTAGTTACTTTAGTTACCGTGAAAAGACAGATTTAATCTAAAGTTCATTAACAACATAGTCAAAGAGGTTTTTATCTTTGGGGCGATTTTCAAATAGAAATTCTGGGTGCCATTGGACACCGAGAAAGGCAACATCATCCGTACTCATGACAGCTTCAATAATACCATCTTTAGGATCATGAGCCGCAATCTTTAAATTTGGTGCTAAATCCTTGATACTCTGGTGATGGAAGGAGTTGATATGGGAGATTTCTCCATAGATTTCTCGGAGAACAGTATCAGGTTCTGTCACCAAGCGTTGAGTTGTGTACTCGGCAGAACAATTCTGCCAATGATCTTCGATATCTTGGTACAGAGTTCCGCCCATGGCAACGTTAAAAAGCTGAGTCCCACGACAGACGGAGAAAATAGGCTTTTTCTGTTTGATAGCTTCCTTGATGAGGGCTAGTTCGAATATATCTCTTTGAAGGTGGTAGTCATCGCTATCAATGGTTTTTGGTTCACCATAGAATTTTGGATCAACATTTTGCCCACCTGTCAAGATGAGCTTGTCAATCATACTGATATAGTGGCAGGCCATTTCTTGATCACCAATCGGTAGGATGATGGGAATCCCTCCAGCGTCTTTAACGCCTTCCACAAAGCCTTTTGCTGCGTAGCTCATCATGATGTCATCATCTGGATGAGTTTTTTCGTTTCCTGTTATCCCAATAACTGGTTTTTTCATAAAATGATTTTCGCTTTCTAATCCTCTTTTCGCATGAAGTAGAGGAGGGTTTGGAGTTCACTTGTCAAATCGACATACTGAACGACCACATCTTTTGGTAAATGCAGATGGACTGGTGAAAAACTAAGAATTCCTTTCACACCAGCATCTACCAAGAGATTAGCAACCTCTTGTGACTTAACACTGGGAACGGTCAGGATAGCAGTCTTGACATCGGCATCCTTGATTTTATCCTTGATTTGAGAAATTCCGTAAATGGGAATCCCGTCAGGAGTTTGGGTACCGACTTCAGGATGGTCATCCAGGTCAAATGCCATGATAATCTTCATCTTGTTACGCTCATGAAAGCGGTAGTGGAGAAGGGCATGGCCCATATTTCCAATACCAACCAGCATGACATTGGTAATAGAGTTATCATTGAGCAAATCGGCAAAAAATGTCATCAGTTTTTTGACATCATAGCCAAAACCACGACGACCAAGTTCACCAAAATAGGAAAAATCACGACGTACGGTCGCTGAATCAATACCGATAGCCTCTGCAATTTGTTTAGAGTTGGCACGTTCAATCTTTTCTGCATGAAATCTCTTAAAAATTCGATAGTAGAGAGAGAGTCTTTTCGCTGTAGCTTTTGGAATAGCAAACTGTTTATCTTTCACAAAATCACAACCTTTCTATTCTTCTATTTTATAGAAACATTGTGAAAAAATCAACAAAAACAAGAAAAAACTAAGAAAAATCTTAGTTTTGATGTAAAAAATCTGTATGTGATAGAAAACGGTAGAGGTCTCCGACCAGACCCTGATAAATTTTCTGGCTATTAAAAGTCAGAGAAGTTACATAAAGTGTATCTGGCAGGGTCACACATCCTGACAAAGCCAGCATGAGAGCTTCATAATCCTCATACTTGAGTGTACGCTCTACATGATAGCTGTCCTTATAGGTCAATTCAAACATATGGGACCTATCTTTCTGATTTTGTAAAGACACCACGTTCTACCAAGCTATCCATGAGGAAGTAGAATTTTTCCTGATGAATGTGGTGGTCTTCTGATTTGAAAATATCAACTAGACGAAGACCAAACTTGTCAGTGATATTGATTTTAGCCCCTGTAAGTTCCTTGTTAATGATGATTTTGAGTTGGAAGCCTTCACCGCTGTTTGGCACTTTTTCCAAAAGGCGAGTCAATTCATAGTTACCAACCTTAGTCTCAAAAAAGGTGTTATCTTTGAGGGTGAATTTTTTAACAGAAGGGCTAAGAGTGTAGTCGTAACGACAATTTTTTAACTGAATGGTTTTTTCAAATGCCATATGGCTAACCTCCGATAATTTCTTTTAAGGTTTTTGCGAGGGTTTGTAGGTCTTCAACAGTATTTTGTGGCGACAAACTGATACGAACGGATTCCTTCAAGCGTTCTGAATTTGCCCCGTACATGGCTTCAAGAACATGGCTGGATTGGACAATGCCTGCCGTACAGGCTGAGCCAGTAGAGATAGAAATTCCAGCCAAATCTAGCCGAAGGAGTAAAAGGTCATTTTTCTGATCAGGAAATCCAATATTGAGAACATAAGGGAGATGATGTTGTCCTCTATTCACGTAATACTGAATTCCTTCTAGCTCTGCAAGAAAGGCAGTTTCTAGATTTTGTACATGTTGGAAATGTTCTTCCTGTTTTTCTAGGTCTTCTTTTAGGGCTGCAACCATACCCACGATGGCAGCTAGATTTTCAGTTCCGGCTCGTTTTTTCTGTTCTTGGTCTCCGCCATGAAGATAGGAATCAAAATCCATGCTAGATGCGTAGAGAAAACCGATTCCCTTAGGACCATGGAACTTGTGGGCAGAAGCAGTGAGAAAATCAATGCCCAATTCTTCTGGGTGTATAGGGATTTTACCAATAGCCTGAACTGCATCGACATGATAGGCGGCTGGGTGTTGCTTGAGTATTTGGCCAATTTCAGCAATGGGCAGTAGGTTTCCAGTCTCATTATTGGCAAACATGGTAGAAACCAAAATCGTATCGTCACGTAAGGCCTCTTGAATTTGCTGGGCGGTGATTTCTTGATTTTCTGGCTGGATAATGGTTGCTTCAAACCCAAAGTGTTGAACCAAGTAATCAATTGTTTCAAGGACAGCATGGTGCTCAATAGCAGTTGTGATAATATGTTTTCCTTGTTCTTGGTGACGAAGGCAGTAACCAATGATAGCAGTATTGTTGCCTTCTGTCCCACCAGAAGTGAAAAAGATATGTTGAGGTTTTGTCCCCAGTAACTGAGCTAGCTCCTGACGGGCTTCTCGCAATAGTTTGCCAGCTTGACGACCATGAGCATGAATACTAGAAGGATTTCCATAGGTTTCTTGCATAACCTCGGTCATAGCTGAAATAGCAACTGCTGACATAGGAGTCGTTGCAGCATTGTCCAAATAAATCAAAGAATCACCTTATTTCTTTTTGTTGTAGGCAAAGAGTGGGCTGACTGGTTTTCTTTCGTGGATACGGACGATAGCATCACCAATTAACTCACTAGCAGTGATGTAGCATACGTTTTTAGGAGTTTTTTCTTTTGTTGCTACTGAATCAGTCACAAGAATTTCTTTAATATTAGTATTGTCAAGAAGTTCAGCAGCTCCTTCGACGAAGAGGCCGTGGCTAGAAACAGCATAAATTTCTGTAGCTCCTTCACGTTCAACGATTTTAGCAGCTTCAGAGAAGGTACGTCCTGTATTTAAAATATCATCAATCAAGATAGCTTTCTTACCTTCAACATCACCAATGATATAACCTTCGTTGCGAGTTGCATCGTCTTGAGGATAGTCGATAATGGCGATAGGAGCGTCAAGATATTCAGCCAAGCTACGCGCACGTTTGACACCTGAATTTTTAGGGCTAACGACAACAACATCTGAACCGAGTAGTCCCTTATCGCAGTAATGTTTTGCAAATAGGGGGACAGTGAAAAGATTATCCACTGGAATATCAAAGAAACCTTGAACCTGAACGGCATGCAAATCAAGAGTCAGGATACGATCAACCCCAGCCTTAACCAGCATATTGGCAACTAGTTTTGCTGTAAGTGGCTCACGAGGACAAGCAATGCGGTCTTGACGTGCATAGCCAAAATATGGAAGGACAACGTTGATACTGTGGGCACTTGCACGCACACAAGCGTCGACCATGATCAACAATTCCATTAGGTGGTTGTTGACAGGGAAACTTGTTGATTGGATGATGTAAACATCATAACCACGGACACTTTCTTCGATATTCACTTGGATTTCTCCGTCTGAAAATTGACGTGACGATAGTTTTCCAAGTGGGACACCAACAGCTTCAGCAATTTTCTGTGCAATCTCTTGGTTAGAGTTGAGTGCGAAAAGTTTCATGTTTTTTCTATCTGACATTATAGACCGTCCTCTGTAAACTTTTTAAATCCTAGTGATATTTATCTTACATATATGAACTAGAACCTGTGTATTTTTATCTTTTCTATTTTACCAAAAAATGGAGATTATTTCAGCTATTTTTCATGCTTTTGACAAATCGAACCAATTTTGAAGGAGCTTTTTGATAGGAAATCTGATTTTCCTCTAAAAATTGCTGGAAATCCTGTTTGCCTTGCTCATGATTTTCCACTTCAAGCTCTAATTCATAATCTGTCATATCAAAGTACTGACTTTCATCCAGTGCCATGAGGCCAATAGCTGTTTGCATTTCATAGCGAAGCGTTGTTAGACAACCAAGAACCTGCCATTCACTAGTTTGGATACCATGTTTCGCCAATTCATCCAATACTATCCCTTGAGGAAATTCTTTCTTGCTCAGATAGTTTTCAGCATCTTTTAGTTGCAATTTTTGGTTGTATTCCATGTTTCCAACACTCTGCGGGACTTTGAGTGTCAATTCTGCCCAGTCTTCAAAAGTTCGAATGCGCATAGCAACTTTCTTTTCTCGCAGCTCAAAATCAGGTGTGTCGATGTAGTAATTTTTTTGAAGAACAGGAGTGACACCTGTGAACTGGTCTTTTAGACGATCATACTCATCTTTTTTCAATAGTGTTTTCAATTCAATTTCTAAATGTTTCATTTTTCTTACCTTTTCTTTATCGTTGAAAGCGGATTATGGTATAAATAGTACA
>NZ_VMKU01000114.1:0-7700 GCF_013276315.1 Streptococcus sp. 2741
GGATTAGAAAAGTCAACCTAAATCTTCCTGTTCCTTATGAACCACCTAGAAGAAAAGCGTCGTTAATGATGCATTAAAGAACAGTCGAGATGAAAAAATCGTGTGACGCACCAAGGGAGGAGTCTGCCCTTTTGAGGAAATCTAGCGAGGAAAAACGATACTGGAACAGCAGAAAGTAAAACTGGCCTCATGAGGAGGAAGAAAGTGGCTCATGAGGTCAGGGGTTTTGTAAGTTACATCTAGTTGAGAGAGGTATGAATGATTTGGGGTTAAGTCTTATTCTTAGCGGTTATTTATATTGTTTAATAGCGCTGATATTTCATCAATGATGTTTGACTTTGTGATTTTGGTAGTGGTTCAATTTGATTGCTACTATTTTTGATGGTGTGAATGTTCTGACAATGTACCCCAGCTAACTACGAAAGTTTTTGACTCTATATTTTTAATGTGTATTAAAAAATAAATTAACACATATTAATTTTTCTTGACTTAAATTTAAAAAATGATATACTATTTTTATGGAGAGCTAACAATTATATATAAATGTACTACTCTATTTCCTAGATAATACTTAGTAAAACTTTTTATAACAAAGGCTAGCAAAGTTAAAGTTTTCTATCTATTGGAAGTTAAATAAATATGTAAGGAATTAAAATGAAAAAAAGTACAGTATTGTCATTAACCACAGCTGCAGTTATTTTAGCAGCCTATGCCCCTAATAAGCTAGTCTTAGCAGATATATCTAGCTCTGAAGATGCTTTAAATATCTCTGATAAAGAAAAAGTAGTAGTAGATAAGGAAACAGAAAATAAAGAGAAACATGAAGAGATTCATCATGCTATAGAAGCTTCAAAGGATACTGAAGAAAAGAACACAACAATTATTGAGGAAAAAGAAGTTGTTAGTAAAAATCCTGTGATAGACAATAGCACTAGCAATGAAGAAGCAACAAGCAAAGAAGAAAATTCCAATCAATCCCAAGGAGATAAAGCGGACTCGTCTGCAAGTAAAGACTCAGAAAGTCCCAAAAAAGAGGATAGACTTGTCTATATTGCTGAATTTAAAGATGAAGAGTCTAGAGAAAAAGCAATCAAGGGACTATCCAGTCTTAAGAATACAAAAGTTTTATATACTTATGATAGAATTTTTAACGGTAGTGCCATAGAAACAACTCCAGATAACTTGGACAAAATTAAACACATAGAAGGTATCTCATCGGTTGAAAGGGCACAAAAAGTCCAACCCATGATGAATCATGCCAGAAAGGAAATTGGAGTTGAGGAGGCTATCGATTACCTAAAGGCCATTAATGCTCAATTTGGGAAAAACTTTGATGGTAGAGGTATGGTCATTTCAAATATCGATACCGGGACAGATTATAGGCATAAGGCCATGAGGATTGATGATGATGCCAAAGCCTCAATGAGATTTAAAAAAGAAGACTTAAAAGGCACTGATAAAAATTATTGGTTGAGTGATAAAATTCCTCATGCTTTTAATTATTATAATGGTGGTAAAATTACCGTAGAAAGAGCTGATGATGGAAGTGATTATTTTGATCCCCATGGGATGCATATTGCAGGGATTCTTGCTGGAAATGATACTGAAAAAGACATCAAGAACTTTAATGGCATAGATGGAATTGCACCTAATGCACAGATCTTCTCTTATAAAATGTACTCTGACGCAGGATCTGGGTTCGCAGGGGATGAAACAATGTTTCATGCTATTGAAGATTCTATCAAACACAACGTTGATGTTGTTTCGGTATCATCTGGTTTTACAGGAACAGGTCTTGTAGGTGAGAAATATTGGCAAGCTATTAGAGCATTAAGAAAAGCAGGCATTCCAATGGTTGTCGCTACGGGTAACTATGCGACTTCTGCTTCAAGTTCTTCTTGGGATTTAGTGGCAAATAATCATCTGAAAATGACCGACACTGGAAATGTAACGCGAACAGCAGCACATGAAGATGCGATAGCGGTTGCATCTGCTAAAAATCAAACAGTTGAGTTTGATAAAGTTAACATAGGTGGAGAAAGTTTTAAATACAGAAATATAGGGGCCTTTTTCGATAAGAATAAAATCACAACAAATGAAGATGGTTCAAAAGCTCCTAGTAAATTGAAATTTGTATATATAGGCAAGGGCCAAGACCAAGATTTGATAGGTTTGGATCTTAAGGGCAAAATTGCAGTAATGGATAGAATTTATACAAAGGATTTAAAAAATGCTTTTAAAAAAGCTACGGATAAGGGCGCACGCGCCATTATGGTTGTAAATACTGTCAATTACTACAATAGAGATAATTGGACAGAGCTTCCAGCTATGGGATATGAAGCGGATGAAGGTACTAAAAGTCAAGTGTTTTCAATTTCAGGAGATGATGGTGTAAAGCTATGGAACATGATTAATCCTGATAAAAAAACTGAAGTCAAAAGAAATAATAAAGAAGATTTTAAAGATAAATTGGAGCAATACTATCCAATTGATATGGAAAGTTTTAATTCCAACAAACCGAATGTAGGTGACGAAAAAGAGATTGACTTTAAGTTTGCACCTGACACAGACAAAGAACTCTATAAAGAAGATATCATCGTTCCAGCAGGATCCACATCTTGGGGGCCAAGAATAGATTTACTTTTAAAACCCGATGTTTCAGCACCTGGTAAAAATATTAAATCCACGCTTAATGTCATTAATGGTAAATCAACTTATGGCTATATGTCAGGAACCAGTATGGCAACTCCAATCGTAGCAGCTTCTACTGTTTTGATTAGACCGAAGTTAAAGGAAATGCTTGAAAGACCTGTATTGAGAAATCTTGAGGGAGATGACAAAATAGACCTTACAAGTCTTACAAAAATTGCTCTACAAAATACTGCGCGACCGATGATGGACGCAACGTCTTGGAAAGAAAAAAGCCAATACTTTGCATCACCTAGACAACAGGGAGCAGGCCTAATTAATGTGGCCAATGCTTTGAGAAATGAAGTTGTAGCGACTTTCAAAAACAAGGATTCTAAAGGTTTGGTAAACTCTTATGGTTCTATTTCTCTTAAAGAAATAAAAGGAGAAGAAAAATATTTTACAATTAAGCTTCACAATACATCAAACAGACCTTTGACCTTTAAAGTTTCAGCATCAGCGATAACTACAGATTCTCTAACTGATAGATTAAAGCTGGATGAAACATACAAAGATGAAAAATCTCCAGATGGTAAGCAAATTGTTCCAGAAATCCATCCAGAAAAAATCAAAGGAGCAAATATCACATTTGAGCATGATACTTTCACTATAGGCGCAAATTCTAGCTTTGATTTGAATGCGGTTATAAATGTTGGAGAGGCTAAAGACAAAAATAAATTTGTAGAATCATTTATTCATTTTGAGTCAGTGGAAGAAATGGAAGCTCTAAACTCTAACGGGAAGAAAATAAACTTCCAACCTTCTTTGTCGATGCCTCTAATGGGATTTGCTGGGAATTGGAACCACGAACCAATCCTTGATAAATGGGCCTGGGAAGAGGGTTCAAAATCAAAAACAATGGAAGGTTATGATGATGATGGTAAACCGAAAATTCCTGGAACCTTGAACAAGGGTATTGGTGGAGAACATGGTATAGATAAATTTAATCCAGCAGCTATTATTCAAAACAGAAAAGATAAAAATATTACATCACTAGACCAAGACCCAGACTTATTTGCCTTTAACAACCAAGGTATTCATGCAGAATCCACTAGTGGATCTAATGTTGCTAGGGTATATCCACTTGACTCAAAGGGAGAACCACAAAGTGTTTCACTAGAAAGAGGATTAACACCTTCTCCACTTGTATTAAGAAGTGCAGAAGAAGGATTGATTTCAATAGTAAATACAAATAAAGAGGGAGAAAATCAAAGAGACTTAAAAGTCATTTCGAGAGAACACTTTATTAGAGGAATTTTAAATTCTAAAAGCAATGATGCAAAGGGAATCAAATCATCTAAACTAAAAGTTTGGGGTGATTTGAAGTGGGATGGACTCATCTATAACCCTAGAGGTAGAGAAGAAAATGAACCAGAAAGTAAGGATAACCAAGATCCAGCTACTAGGATAAGAGGACAATTTGAATCAATAGCTGAGGGTCAATACTTCTACAAATTCAAATATAGATTAACCAAGGATTATCCATGGCAAGTTTCTTATATACCAGTAAAAATTGATAATACAGCTCCAAAAATTATTTCAATTGATTTTTCTAATCCAGATAAAATTAAATTGATCGCAAAAGATACCTACCACAAGGTAAAGGATGAGTACAAACACGAAACCTTGTTTGCTAGAGACCAAAAAGAACATCCTGAGAAATTTGAAGAAGTAGCCAACGAAGTATGGTACGCAGGTGCAGCTCTTGTCGATAAGTATGGAGATGTTGAGAAAAGTCTTGATGTAACTTACGCCGGAGAGGGTGAGGGAAGAAATAGGAAGCTTGATAAAGATGGAAATACTATCTACGAAATTAGCGGAGCAGGAGATTTAAGAGGAAAAATCATCGAAGTAATCGCCCTAGATGGTGCAAGCAACTTCACCAAAATCCATAGAATTAAATTTGATGACCAAGCTGATGAAAAAGGAATGATTTCTTATTACCTAGTAGATCCTGACAAAGATGCTTCTAAATATGAAAAACTAGGTGAAATTTCTGAAGAAAAACTCAAAAATGCAAAGAGCCCAGAGGAAAATACCAATAATAATCAAGCTAAGGATGAAGATTCAAAACCAGCTGAAGAAAGTTCAGTTGAGGGAGAAGCTAGCCTTGAAATAAATAAAACTATTTCAACAATTAGAGACTTTGAAAATAAAGACCTAAAGAAACTCATTAAAAAGAAATATAGGGAAGAATATGACTTTGTAACTGGTGGAAAAAGAACAGTAGAGCTTGATTATCAATATGACGATGAAGGAAATATAACTGCCTATGAAGATAAGAGTGCTCTAGAATATGAAACTGAGAAACTTGATGATGTTAAATCAAAACTTGGTGGAGTATTAAGCCCATCAAAGGATGGACATTTTGAAATTCTTGGAAAAGTAAGTAATGTATCCAAAAATGCTAAGGCTTACTATGGCAATGACTTCAAATTAATAGAAATTAAGGCAAGTAAATACGACCCACAAACTAAAACTCTAACCTTTGACTTATTTGCAAACACAAATGATGTAGTCGATGGTCTATCCTTTACGGGTGATATGAATATCCTTGTAAAAGATAAGGGTGAAACAAAAGCTAAAACTAAAATTAGAATGCCTGAAAAAAATAAGGAAACTAAAACAGAATATCCCTATGCATCAAGTTATGGGAATGTAATCGAATTAGGAGAAGGAGATCTTTCAAAGAACAAACCAAACAATTTAACTGAAATGGAATCTGGTAAAATCTATTCTGATTCAGAAAAACAACAATATCTGTTAAAGGATAACATCATTCTAAGAAAAGGCTATGCACTAAAAGTGACTACCTATAATCCTGGAAAAACGGATATGTTAGCAGGGAATGGAGTTTATAGCAAGGAAGATATAGCAAAAATACAAAAGACCAATCCTAATCTAAGAGTCCTTTCAGAAACAACAATTTATGCTGATAGTAGAAATGTTAAAGATGGAAGAAGCACTCAATCAGTATTAATGTCGGCTTTGGACGGCTTTAACATTGTAAGATATCAAGTGTTTACCTTTAACATGAATGATAAAGGGGAAGCAATCGATAAAGATGGAAATCTTGTGACAGATTCCTCTAAACTTGTATTATTTGGTAAAGATAATAAAGAGTATCATGGGGAGGAATATTCTAATGTAGAAGCTATAAAAGAAGATGGCTCCATGTTATTTATTGATACCAAACCAGTAAACCTTTCAATGGATAAGAACTACTTTAATCCATCTAAATCTAATAAAATTTATGTACGAAATCCAGAATTTTATTTAAGAGGTAAGATTTCTGATAAGGGTGGTTTTAACTGGGAATTGAGGGTTAATGAATCGGTTGTAGATAATTATTTAATCTACGGAGATTTACACATTGATAACACTAGAGATTTTAACGTTAAGCTTAATGTTAAAGACGGTGATATCATGGACTGGGGGATGAAAGATTATAAAGCAAACGGATTTCCAGATAAGGTAACAGATATGGATGGAAATGTTTATCTTCAAACTGGCTATAGCGATTTGAATGCGAAAGCGGTTGGAGTCCACTATCAATTTTTATATGATAATGTTAAACCCGAAGTAAACATTGATCCTAAGGGAAATACTAGTATCGAATATGCTGATGGAAAATCTGTAGTCTTTAACATCAATGATAAAAGAAATAATGGATTCGATGGTGAGATTCAAGAACAACATATTTATGTAAATGGAAAAGAATATACATCATTTGATGATATTAAACAACTAACAGATAAGACACTAAATATTAAGATTCTTGTAAAAGATTTCGCAAGAAATACAACCGTAAAAGAATTTATTTTAAATAAAGATACGGGAGAAATGAGCGAATTAAAACCTCATAGGGTGACTGTGACCATTCAAAATGGAAAAGAAATGAGTTCTCAGATAGTGCCGGAAGAAGATTTTATTTTACCTGTCTATAAGGGTGAATTAGAAAAAGGCTATCGATTTGATGGTTGGGAAATTGCTGGTTTCGAAGGTAAAAAAGACGCTGGCTATGTTATTAATCTATCAAAAGATACCCTTATAAAACCTGTATTCAAGAAAATAGAGGAGAAAAAGGAGGAGGAAAATAAACCTACTTTTGATGTATCCAAAAAGAAAGATAAGGTGCAAGCAAATCATAATCAATTAGATGAAAGTCACAGAAAAGAGGATTTACAAAGAGAAGATCATTCACACAAATTTGATTCAACTAAAGATGTCAAAACTACAGTTCCTGTACAAGTAAATTATAGTCAATTAGATGAAAGTCAAAGATCTGATTCAACTAAGGATGTTACAGCTCCAGTTCCTGATAAAAATGATAAAAACTTTGAAAATGAGAAGGAAGTTTATCTTAATGAACCAGAGAACATAGCTAATAAAGATACCAATATTGATAGTAAATCAACTACTAACAATGATAGGTTGCCAAAAACCGGAACAGTTAGCGAAGTCTTCACGTCATTGGTTGCCGGAATAATGTTTACCGTAGGTGCATTTCTTGGATTAAAGAAAAAAGATTAAGATTAAGACAAAAGCTATAGATGAAAAAATGGTTTATGTACTGAGATGGTGTGATGATGAAACAGTTTTGTGAAAATAGCTATTTATAACTCAATTATTTAGTTTACTTTACTATTGATACTCTTTTTGGATTTATTAATAGACTTAGTTTAGAAAACTAATGAATTGATTGAAAGGGTTAGTATTGACAAATATTGATTAGCAAATAGAGTCTTTCAAAATTTAAAGGCTAATAGAGGTGATGAGACAATTTCAAGGAATTAAGTAGCGTTTGGTTGCTTAATTCCTTTTCATTTGGGAGGTAGTTTTTCACCTGCTTCGTAACCGCCCAATAACGAAGTATAGTAGTAACCGCCCAATAACGAAGTATATTGAAAAATCTCCAGACTAGAGAACTCACGGATAGTTCCTAATCTGGAGATTTCTTATTTGCACTTTTCTTGTACAACTTTAGTCCATAGTAAATAAGCCTCTAAAAC
>NZ_VMKU01000115.1:0-15164 GCF_013276315.1 Streptococcus sp. 2741
CTGCGGCTAGTTTCCTAGTTTGCTCCTTGATTTTCATTGAGTATAAGATAAAAGCAAAGGTCTAACAAGTGATGTAGCCCTTTTGAGTTATACAAGCAAATTACCATGAAAAAGCTGTTGTTGGAGCATTGAGCGCTTCTAACCATTGTTTATTTTTCGCAGGGCAAAGAGTTACGGATATACCTGCCATATCCAGACTGGTCATAAATGTTCCTGATTTTATAAATGTAATAGTGATTCCTTCAATTTCTAAGAGTTGAAGGAGATCATTGATAAATATACCCATTTCTAAGTTGCTGGTAGTGCCTAGATTATTTACAAGCAATATAAATTGATCACCCTTTTTCCAATGATAGTGCAATCTTAATTTACTTATAATTTCATTTGCAAGGATTTCCGATGATTGGAATGGGACTATACGATAGCCTTCTTCGCCATGTATCCCAATACCATAAGAAATATTTCCTTCTTCCAAGTTAAATAGTGGAAGGGTGGCTTGGGGGAGACTAGCCGATTTCGTTGCAAAGCCAATTGTTGCGATTTCGGTAGCAAGTTCATAACCTAAATTAGTTAGTTGCTCGATGTCAGCACCGTTCTGAGCCGCATATCCTAGGATTTTATGAAGTAAAATAGTCCCTGCAAGCCCTCTTCCTCTAATTTGAAATCTATTGTGAGGTTCAATAGAAATATCGTCGTGTGCTAGACTATAGCCGACCTTAATTCCTTCTTGTCTAGCAGTATTAATGGCCCAGCTAAATTCTTTGATGTCTGCTTCGAAATTTTTTACAATGATGAAGACACCGTGACCATTGTTTAAAAAACGAATGGACTCTAAGATTTCAGTTCTTGTAGGAGGAGTAAATAATTGGCCATAGATAGCAGCAGTAAGCATTCCTTTTCCCACATATCCAATATGAGCGGGTTCGTGACCGGAACCTCCACCCGACAATATTGGAACCTGATGAGGATTGCGATTTTTTTGATAGACTAGTGGTAAAGTAGGGTGTTTTTCTAATTCAGGATGACTGCTGACAGTTGCTGAAATGTAACTTGAAATAATTTTCTGTTTATGATTTGAAATAAATGTCATTGTGGCCTCTTTCCAATAATTGTCATGATGAGATAGTCTGGTTGTGGAACTGGACTTTTTTTATTGACGCAAGCCTTCACGATTTCTGCTAGAGCATGTGAGTGATAATCTAGCAAAAAACAAGTATAAGCAGATGAATCGCTATCAATCTGACCATATTCTCTTAAAATTTTTGATACAAGCAAGCGACAGTAGCTGATAAAGTGGTCATAGAAGTTATTTTGCCCTTGAATATCAAAAAGTTGAATATAAAAATCACGCTCTTGTTCGAAATAAAGAAATAATTCTTGTAATAGTTTTTGGCCTGAAATGAAGTCCAAGTTATTGGTGATATACTCGGTTAAGTCAGTTTCAAATATCCAGTCTAGCAGTTCATATTTGTCAAGAAAATGATTGTAAAAGGTCTGTCTACGAATGCCAGCTGATTCCATGATATCTACAATGGAGATTTTATCAAATTCTCTAGTAGCTAATAGGTCTCTAAATTCCTTGGCAATCCGTTTTTTTGTAATGAGTGATGATGCCATAGGAAGCCTTTCTTTTACTTACTTCATTTTACCAAAAAAATGTTTGAAACGGGTTTAAAAGGGGACAAATAATAGAATCTGTCCCTTATCATCCAGCAATAAAAAGTATATAATGAAATCGAAAACAAAGGTAGATGCCGAAAGGAGTTTCTCATGAAAAAAATTATAAATGAACAGACACAAGTTTTTGATGAAATGTTGCAGGGGTTGTCATTCATGCATGATGACTTGGTTCAACGCTTAGATGGTTTTGATGTTATCGTTAGAAAGGCAGAAAAGACAGGAAAAGTTGGACTCATTTCAGGTGGAGGTTCAGGACATGAACCCAGTCATGCTGGATTTGTAGGAGATGGAATGTTGTCTGCTGCCATTTGTGGAGTAGTCTTCACTTCACCTACTCCGGACCAAATTTTAGAAGCCATTAAGGCGGCTGATGAAGGTGCTGGAGTTTTCATGGTCATCAAGAACTATTCTGGTGACATTATGAACTTTGAAATTGCACAAGAACTTGCTGAAATGGAAGGTATTGATGTAGCAAGTGTTGTAGTCGATGATGATATTGCGGTTGAAAATAGTCTCTATACCCAAGGCCGTAGAGGTGTTGCAGGTACTATTTTAGTTCATAAAATTTTGGGTAATGCGGCTCGTTCTGGTAAATCATTATCTGAAATGAAGGACTTGGCCGACAAACTTGTCTTAGAAATTAAAACAATTGGATTAGCTCTATCTGGCGCTACTGTTCCAGAAGTTGGGAAACCAGGATTTGTTCTAGAAGATGATGAATTTGAATATGGAGTTGGTATTCACGGTGAGCCAGGATATAAAAAAGAGAAAATGCAACCTTCAGCACAATTGGCCTCAGAATTGGTTGAAAAACTATCTGAAGGTTTCCAACTTAAGGCTGGTGAACGCTATGGCCTTCTCATCAATGGTTTAGGAAGCACTCCTCTTATGGAGCAATACGTATTTGCAAATGATGTGGCTAAATTGCTCCATGAAAAAGGTGTTGAGTTGGCATTTAAGAAAATTGGAAACTATATGACATCAATCGATATGGCTGGCTTATCATTAACATTGATTCGATTGGCAGATGATGAATGGTTGGATGCTCTAAATGCACCTGTTACTACACCAGCTTGGTAAAATTCAAGGAGGAAATGTCGCATGAATGCTGAACAAGCTCTTGAATGGATGAAGCTTTTTAATGAAAAGATTCAAGAACAGAAAGATTACCTTAGTGAGTTAGACACTCCGATAGGAGATGGAGACCACGGTGGAAATATGGCGCGTGGCATGGCTGCAGTTATGGAAAACTTAGAAGGAAAGCAATTTGAAACTAACAGTGATGTGTTTAAACTTGTCTCAATGCAACTGCTGAGTAAGGTAGGCGGTGCTTCTGGTCCCTTGTATGGCTCTGCTTTTATGGGCATGGCCAAGGCTGACTCTAATTCGAAAATAGAGGAAATCTTACAAAGCGGTTTGGATATGATTGTCAAACGTGGGAAAGCAGAAGTTGGAGAAAAGACAATGGTTGATGTTTGGACTCCTGTTATTGCTGCTTTGTCTGCTGGTCAATTGACTCAAGAGGTTATTGATAAGGTAGTGAATGCTACCAAAGATTTACTTGCAACTAAAGGAAGGGCGTCTTATGTAGGAGAACGTTCTCTTGGACATATTGATCCTGGATCATTCTCATCAGGATTACTCTTTACTGCTCTTTTAGAAACTGGGGTGGTTTAATGGGAAGTATTGGTCTTGTTATCGTTTCACATTCCAAAAACATTGCAGAAGGTGTCGTTGAACTGATTAGTGAAGTAGCTAAAGATGTTCCGATTACTTATGTAGGAGGAACCGAAGATGGAGGAATTGGAACAAGTTTTGATCAAGTAGATAGGGTTGTTTCCGAAAATCCAGCAGATACCTTATTAGCCTTTTTTGACCTGGGTTCTGCTAAAATGAACTTAGAAATGGTGGCTGATTTCAGTGATAAAAGTATCATCATCAATAGGGTTCCAATTGTAGAAGGTGCTTATACTGCAGCTGCTCTTCTTCAGGCTGGTGCAGAACTGTCAGTTATTCAAACACAGTTGTCTGAGCTTGAAATCAATAAATAAGGAATTTTACTATAACACTTTTTATAGGTGGGCTATTGATTATCTCAACTATCAAATTTTAAGTAAATAAAAAGGGATTGCTTTGGGCAGTTCCTTTTTATTTTAACAAGAGTAAACCTATAGTGTTTCTAAATTGTGAATCATTCAAAACTGATTGTGATGAGACTATTCTAGCTTTAGAATCCTTCAAAAATTAAAGTTTAAGGCAATCAATTACTTAGAAGAGTACGAAAACATTTAGTTTATAGGAATTCTAGACCTAGAATCACATGGATATTTATGAAGTTAGGGTATTCGATAGTTAGGATTGTTCTATTCTGGACGATTTGGGCTGTTAGTTGTATAGAAAGTGTTCGAATTTTTTCAAGTGATTAAATTAGTTAATTGTATGAGGTGCTTTATGATATAATGTTCTTAATGAATTTTCAGAAAGGAAAACCTCAAATTGTCCTACAAATTTCTACTCTTCGACCTCGACCACACTCTTCTTGATTTTGATGCTGCTGAGGATGTGGCTTTGACCCAACTTCTAAAAGAAGAAGGAGTTGCGGATATTCAGGCTTATAAAGATTATTACGTTCCTATGAACAAGGCTCTCTGGAAAGACTTGGAGCTGAAGAAAATCAGTAAACAAGAGCTGGTTAACAAGCGCTTTTCTCGTTTATTTGCTCATTTTGGACAGGAAAAAGACGGTAGTTTTCTTGCCCAACGTTACCAATTTTACCTCGCCCAGCAGGGACAAACACTATCGGGCGCTCATGATCTCTTGGACAGCCTCATTGATCGTGATTATGACTTGTATGCTGCGACAAATGGCATTACTGCCATTCAGACAGGACGTTTGGCTCAATCTGGTCTAGGACCTTATTTCAATCAAGTCTTTATCTCTGAGCAATTGCAAACTCAAAAGCCGAATGCTCTATTTTATGAAAAAATCGGTCAGCAGATTGCTGGATTTAGTAAAGAAAAGACGCTGATGATTGGAGATTCTCTAACCGCCGACATTCAAGGTGGCAATAATGCGGGGATTGACACAATCTGGTACAACCCTCATCACCTCGAAAATCACACACAAGCCCAGCCAACTTACGAAGTCCATTCTTACCAAGACTTGCTGGATTGTTTGGATAAAAATATTCTTGCAAAGATCACATTTTAAAGGAGACGAGCTAATGACTACAAAAAAAGCTAATATTACTATTGAAGAGTACATTGAAATGTCTGAAGTTGATTTTAATGAAGCTGTTAATTATGAATTTACATCTGACACTTGTCAATTAGCAAATAGTATTTATCAATCTCTTTTTAAGTTTTTTGATAAGAAAAATTTCTCTGGCGATTTAATTTTTACTTGGAAATCTTCATCATTAGTCAAAGAAGGGGATTATATTGGGAGAAGGGATTCACAAGTAGATAATCTTAGAGTAATAGGAAATATATTTCCGAATTATCTTACTAATCGAAAATATAGCCTCAATATGAATCGTAATGGCTGTATGGGAGATTTTCCTCATGACTTTTTTGATATATACCTAGATCATGTAGCAAAGTATGCCTACGAACAAAAAGTTAATAATATTAAAGAGTATTATCCTTTAAAAAGAGCGATTTTACACCAAGAGAATGCATTGTATTTTCGATTGTTTTCTAATTTTGACGACTTTTTAGAAAAAAATTATTTAAAAACTATATGGCAAGTTTCTAAAGAAACTCCTTTTTCTGAAATGGATTTTAATATGTTTAAAAATATTTCAGAAAAGATAATCTTCGAAAGAGGTAGTAAAATGCTTAATGATTTAAAAAGTAATTATAAAAAATAGCCAGTCTTTATAAACTGTATTCACGTATTCAAATCGTATATAGTCGATTTATTAAATCTTTAGATAAACTGTAAAAAGTGGTTTAGAAAGCCACTTTTTGCTATAATAGAGGCAGTAAAAACGAAGGAGTCGGCTATGGAACACTCGTCTTGGCATGCTTTGATTAAGGCGCAATTACCTGAGGGTTATTTTGGGAAAATCAATCAGTTTATGAATCAGGTCTATGCTCAGGGGACTATTTATCCACCCAAGGAAAAGGTTTTTCAAGCTCTCTTGACAACACCGCTTGAAGACGTTAAGGTGGTCATTCTAGGGCAAGACCCCTATCACGGACCAGGGCAAGCTCAGGGCTTGAGTTTTTCTGTCCCTGACTCTATTCCAGCTCCGCCGTCCTTGCAAAATATCTTGAAGGAATTGTCAGACGATATCGGCGTTAAGAAATCTCATGATTTGACAACTTGGGCTGAGCAAGGAGTCTTGCTTCTTAATGCTTGTTTGACGGTTCCTGCTGGACAGGCCAATGGTCATGCTGGTCAGATATGGGAGCCTTTTACGGATGCTGTGATTCAGGTGGTCAATCATCTAGATAGACCAGTCGTTTTTGTACTCTGGGGAGCCTATGCACGTAAGAAGAAGACCTTGGTTACCAATCCTCATCACTTGATTATCGAATCAGCCCATCCCAGTCCTTTGTCAGTTTATAGAGGATTTTGGGGTTCCAAGCCTTTTTCCAAGACAAATGCATTCTTAAAAGAGACAGGACAAGAGCCAATCGATTGGCTTAGATAAGGAGAAAATATGCCTCAGTTAGCGACGATTTGCTACATTGATAACGGGAAAGAACTGCTTATGCTCCACCGCAATAAGAAACCCAATGATGTCCATGAAGGGAAATGGATTGGTGTGGGTGGTAAGCTAGAGCGAGGAGAGACCCCTCAGGAGTGCGCGGCGCGTGAAATCCTCGAAGAAACAGGGCTCAAAGCCAAGCCAGTTCTAAAAGGTGTCATCACTTTTCCTGAATTTACGCCAGATTTAGACTGGTACACCTATGTTTTTAAGGTGACGGAGTTTGAGGGGGACTTGATTGACTGCAATGAGGGGACGCTAGAATGGGTTCCCTATGACGAGGTTTTGAGTAAGCCGACTTGGGAAGGTGACCATACCTTTGTTGGGTGGCTTTTAGAGGATAAACCCTTCTTTTCAGCCAAGTTTGTTTATGATGGGGATAAATTGTTGGATACCCAAGTTGATTTCTATGAATAAAGGAGAAAGTAGATGCTACTAATCAAAAATGGTCGTGTAATGGATCCCAAGTCTGGTTTGGATCAAGTGTGTGATGTCTTAGTCCAAGATGGGAAAATTGTCAACATTGCGTCTGAGATTAAAGAAGAAGGGACGGAGGTGCTTGATGCTAGTGGTCTTGTAGTTGCTCCTGGCTTGGTTGACATCCATGTTCATTTCCGTGAACCTGGTCAAACCCACAAGGAAGATATTCATACAGGTGCCCTAGCAGCTGCTGTCGGTGGTTTTACAACGGTTGTCATGATGGCTAATACTAGTCCAACCATTTCGGACGTGGAGACTTTGCAAGAAGTTCTTCAATCTGCTGCCAAGGAAAAAATCAATGTTAAGACGGTTGCGACCATTACGAAGAATTTTAATGGGCAAGATTTGACTGACTTTAAAGCACTCTTAGAAGCTGGAGCTGTTGGTTTTTCTGATGACGGTATTCCGCTTGAAAGTAGTAAAGTTGTCAAGGAAGCCATGGAGAAAGCCAAAAAGCTTAATACCTTTATTAGTCTTCATGAGGAAGATCCAGGTTTGAATGGGATTCTTGGCTTTAACGAAAATATTGCTAAAGAACATTTCCATATCTGTGGTGCAACTGGGGTGGCTGAGTATGCTATGATGGCGCGTGATGTCATGATTGCCTATGCAACCAAGGCCCACGTTCACATCCAGCATTTGTCGAAGGAAGAAAGTGTTAAAGTAGTGGAGTTTGCTCAGGGGCTAGGTGCGCAAGTCACAGCAGAAGTAGCGCCACAGCATTTTTCTAAGACTGAAGCGCTCCTTTTGACACAAGGAAGCAATGCTAAGATGAATCCGCCACTTCGTTTGGAATCAGACCGTCGTGCCGTGATTGAAGGTCTTAAATCAGGCGTCATCACAGTTATCGCGACAGACCACGCGCCTCACCATGCGGATGAAAAAAATGTTGAGGATATTACCAAGGCGCCGTCTGGTATGACTGGCTTAGAAACATCTCTTTCTCTCGGTTTAACTTATTTGGTGGAAGCTGGTGAGTTAAGCTTGATGGAATTACTTGAAAAAATGACATACAACCCATCCAAGCTTTACAACTTTGAAGCAGGTTACTTGGCTGAGAATGGTCCAGCGGACATCACTATTTTTGATTCTAAGGCTGACCGCCTTGTGGACTCCCATTTTGCTTCCAAAGCAGCTAATTCACCATTCATCGGTGAAACCTTAAAAGGGCAAGTTAAATATACCATCTGTAAGGGACAAATCGTTTATCAAGCTTGATAGGAGTTGGAATATGAATTATTTTCGAAAACGTAGGGAGAGAAAAGCAAAATCTAATAGCGGAATTTACTGTCCCGCATCTAATCGTTCTAAAATTCAATATGAAACTAAAGAAAAAGCTGACCATGCGGTTCAATATGATAATGGAGGTTTAGTTAGAAGCTATTATTGTCGTACATGTGCGTGTTGGCATACTACTTCAAAATCTAATAATCCTCCGCTAAGTTTGAAAAACTATGGTCTGAAACTCTTTGGTTTAGATAAATCAGAATAGAAAGAGAAGTATGTATAAGACAAAGTGTTTACGAGAGAAGTTAGTATTATTTTTAAAGATATTTTTCCCAATCCTGATCTACCAATTTGCCAATTATTCTGCCTCTTTTGTTGACACTGCAATGACAGGTCAATACAATACTATGGACTTGGCTGGTGTGTCTATGGCAACCAGTATCTGGAATCCTTTCTTTACCTTTCTAACAGGAATTGTGTCGGCCTTGGTGCCCATCATTGGTCATCATCTTGGTCGAGGCAAAAAGGAAGAAGTTGCGTCAGATTTTTACCAGTTCATCTATCTGGCCTTGGGTCTATCTGTGATCTTGCTGGGGCTGGTGCTTTTCTTGGCACCACCAATCTTGAATCATATCGGACTAGAAGCACCAGTGGCAGCAGTAGCGGTTCGCTATCTTTGGTTTTTATCTATCGGGATTATCCCCTTGTTGCTCTTTAGTGTCATTCGTTCCTTACTGGATTCGCTGGGCTTGACCAAACTGTCTATGTATCTCATGCTTTTGTTACTCCCTCTCAATAGCGGATTTAACTATCTCTTGATTTACGGTGCCTTTGGAGTTCCAGAGCTGGGAGGGGCTGGTGCTGGTTTAGGTACTTCCTTGGCTTATTGGGTCTTGCTGGGGATTTCTGTTTTGGTTCTATTTAAACAGGAGAAGCTCAAAGTCTTACACCTTGAGAAACGCATTCCACTTAATATGGATAAAATCAAGGAAGGAGTTCGTTTAGGTCTTCCTATTGGGGGAACTGTTTTCGCGGAAGTGGCTATCTTTTCCGTGGTTGGCTTGATTATGGCTAAGTTCTCGTCCTTGATTATCGCTAGTCACCAGTCAGCTATGAACTTTTCAAGTCTCATGTACGCCTTTCCCATGAGTATCTCGTCTGCTATGGCTATTGTCGTTTCCTATGAAGTGGGAGCCAAGCGATTTGATGATGCGAAAACCTATATTGGTCTAGGAAGATGGACTGCCCTCATTTTTGCGGCCTTCACCTTAACCTTCCTTTACATTTTTAGGGGAAATGTGGCCAGTCTTTATGGTAACGATCCAGAATTTATTGATTTGACAGCGCGTTTTTTGACTTATAGCCTTTTCTTCCAGTTAGCAGATACCTTTGCGGCACCGCTTCAGGGAATTTTACGGGGGTATAAGGATACCGTTATTCCTTTTTACCTTGGTTTGGTTGGTTACTGGGGGGTGACACTCCCAGTAGCTATGGTATTCGACTCTCTAACAGATTTTGGAGCTTATTCTTACTGGATTGGTTTGATTATTAGTCTAATCGTGAGCGGGGCTCTCTACCGTTGGCGTTTAACTGTTATTGTGAAGAGATTTGAATCCAGAAAAGCTTGATTTTTAAAATTCCTACAAGCAAAAATATCCTTCCTTATCTACATTATTTTAATTAGTAGTAGGTAGACGAGAACTTCAAAAATATAGAAACAATTGATATTTCACGCTACTTTACTGGTATCAGATATCAAGAAAAGAAGTTGCTTATTTTTAGCAGCTTCTTTTCTTGATAAAAATTTTACATAAGTTATATTACGTAAAATTATAAACTATCCAAGGCATTCTTTTGTTCATCATTGACGATATGAGTATAGAGGTCAGTGACTTGTGTACTGGCATGTCCTAGCTGGTGACTGACCAAAACTTGCGATTTAGTAGCATCATAGAGCCTAGTTGCTAGGGTATGGCGCAGTTTATGGGGTGTTACACGGACTTTGAAGTCCTCTGAGTATTTAGCAACCATTTTCTCAACGCTGGAAGCGTCAATACGATTGGGAACACCTCTATAGAGTGTCAAAAAGAGGGCTGTGTCTGTTTTTTCCGTCTTATAGCGTTGATTTCGAATGGCCAGATAATTCTCTAAATAAGGCTTAGCAAAGGCAGCAACATTGACCGAATCGCGTTTGCCACCTTTTCGAGTGACATCAATAACCATCATTTTTAGATTGAGATCTCTTAAATCCAGATTAACAGCTTCAGATAAGCGAACACCCGATGCCAAGAGAAGGGCAATAATGGCTAAATCTCGTTCTTTATTTTTGTTGAATGATGAGAGAGCTCGATTTGAAAGCTGTTGTGGGTACTCTTGGTCAATATAAGTTAGAAAACCTTCTGTTTCATCACCTAAAAAGAGTTTTTGCTTGATGTTTTCAGCTCTGGCAGCAAGGGTCTCTTTCTTTTTCTTTGTTGAAACTTTCTTCATTACATTACGATAGAAATAAGGTTCGCCCTGGTCGTTTTCAACCTCCTCGGTCAGATACTTGTAAAGACTGGAAAGCGCTGATAAGGTCCGATTGATGGTTGTCTGAGAAACACCTTGTTTGCTTGTATTGGCATTCAGCAAGGGACGTTCACGTAGATAAAGTATAAAAGCCTCCATATCTTTCTTTGACATGTTTTCCAAGACAGATAAAGGAATATTAGACATTTTATCAGCGTTTGAGATACCAGACTCCAAAACCCAGCTGAAAAATCGATCATATTCCTTCAGATATTCGTACAAGGTTGTAAAACTGTAAGGAACAGCAAGCTTAGATTGGTAGTATTCAAGAATATACCAGGGCATGATTTGTTTTAGTTTGTCGATTCGTTCCAGTAAAATCTCACGTTTCATGTATTTTCTCCATAAATAAGTCTATTAGTAGTATAGCATGGACTTATTTATTTTTCAAGAAAATTATAGTTTTTCGGAAAGATGTTATAGAGCTTTTTAAAAAACTTAGACCTGTGTAATACGGATCTAAGTCTTTGGAGTTTCATTGTGAATCATTAGCTAGTGCTTTTTCTAGCTTCCAAATACTAAACCAGAATGAAATAGTTAACAGAATAAGGAAAATAAAAAAATCTCACCCACTAAAGTTCTGTTAATACTACATAACTGAAGAGCTATATAAGGGAGCTATGAGATACAAAATGCACTGTATAATTGCTATTGTTTTCTTTTTCATGATTTTAATCTTACTGTACAGATTTGATACAGTAAACTCCTTTCTAGCTTTATGCTTTATCATTTCTAACTTAATTATAGTCTTATTTTTACCAAAGCTCAATTATTTATATGTAAAATTCCTCATCAGTAAAAAATAACCGCCCTCATTGCTGAGAATCGGTTTTCTAAATAAATCAAGTCAGCTGTTTGCATAATATAAATTATGTAAACAAACTCTACAACAACAAATCTTTGACTTTCCCAATTTCGCTTTTTGGAATAACCAGGTGAATCATATCACCCAGATACATTCTGGTTGAGCCGTTAACTGTTTGGCTCTTGCCATTATGGACTTGGGTAGTGATGAGGACGTTGTGTGGTAAGTTGAGTTCATGAACTTGTTTCCCAGCAATTTTATCAGAAACTGGTATTTCGATAAGTGTAACTTCTCCTTCGCTGGATACTTCTTCTGGAAGCATTTTTTCCAGCATGGCTTCATAGACTGGTGCACCCTTGAGCAAATCCATGATAATATAAGAAACAAGAGTGACAAGACCAAGTGGCATGAGGTTGCGAATATCTCCTACCATCTCAGTTACGAGGATCATGGCAGTTAAGGGAGCTTTTGATATTGCTCCAAAATAGCCACTCATTCCTAGAATGACAAATATAGGGAATTGCTCTTGACTGACAAGTCCAAGATTGACACAGATAACACCAACTAGGGCACCAAGTAAGGAACCGAGAGCCAGAATTGGTAGGAAAATTCCTCCTGGAAGACCACTTCCATAACTAATCATGCTCCAGATAAAGCGAATTAAAAAGTAAGCTAATAGAACTTGAAAACTAAAATCTTGCTCAGTTAGGGAAAGTACCAGCTGATTTCCACCACCAAGGATGTGGGGTAAAAAAATTCCGACTGGTATGATGAGAATGAAGGCCAGAATTGGATAATAAGCTCTATCCAAATGGATTTTTTGACCAATCCAATCATAAAGTCTACCGACATCGAGCACAGCTTTTTCATAGAGAAAACCTGAAAATCCAAGGAAAATTCCCATCACAAGATAAATCCAGTATTGATCTAGGGTCATGAGAGGAATGTTATCTGGCATATCCAATACTGGTGTCAAACCGAACATGAGCAGAGACACAAAGTTTGCTACGATGCTGGCTGCTAGTGTAGAAACCCAGAAAAAGCGCGAAAAATGGTGATAAACTTCTTCTACTACAAAGAGGAGGCCTGCTATTGGTGCATTAAAGGCTGCGGCTAATCCTGCTGCAGCTCCACTTGCAATTAAGGAACGCTCCTCTACTGGACTGGATTTGAGCCATTTGGCAATACCTTTACCACCGACTGCTCCCAGTTGAATACTTGGTCCTTCACGCCCCAGCATGAGTCCACTGGCAATAGCAAGCATTCCTAGCACATATTTTTTCCAAAGAACGCCCCACCAGTTGAGGGACATGAGGCCTTTCAGTTCGGCTTCGACTTGCGGAATTCCTGAGCCTTTGATATCTTTTTCTGATCGAGTTAATTTAGCACTGAGCCAACAGATGAGTATATAAAACAAAACCAGTACAAAAAGATTGCGCACTAGGTGCCCTTGATCTTGATAAAGTCCTTGTATCAGGTGGAAGCCCTTTTCAATTAAGAAACGAAAGGATCCGACGATAATTCCAACGACGAGGCCGACAATGATTCCTCGTCCAACTTGGGATAATATAGTACTGGATGCAAAGGCGAATTCTTTCTTAGAACGGACTATTTCCGACTGTTCCTCCATGGTATCTCCTTTCAATTAACTTTCTTTTTTACCAAAAACCAGTGATTTAATTGGTTCAAAACTGGTTCGGTGAATTGGGGTAATTCCTAGTTTTTCTAGTCCTTCTAGGTGTTTAGCAGTTCCATATCCTGCATTGGCAGTAAAATCATAGCCAGGAAACTGCTGATCGTAGTCCTTCATCAATTCATCACGGGTCACCTTGGCTACTATAGAAGCCGCTGCAATAGAGAGGGAATTAGCATCACCTTTGATGATGGAGGTTTGTGAAATGGGCAACTCCAGTTTCATGGCATCTATCAAAAGGTGCTCAGGTTGAGGACTGAGCTGGGAGATTGCTTCCTGTATGGCCAGTTTAGTTGCTCCGTAGATATTGACTTGGTCGATGACCTGATTATCCATGATACCAACGCCAATTGACAAGGCTTGGTCTTGAACTGCTTGGAAAATCTCCAGATGTTTCTTTTTAGGAATTTTCTTGCTGTCGTTGAGACCTCTAATCTTACAATTTTGAGGTAAAATAACAGCTGCAGCGACTACAGGACCAGCCAGAGGACCTCGGCCGACCTCATCAACACCAGCAATTAAGGTCAATCCTTGCTTGTAAAGTTCTTTTTCGTAGGAAAGCATGGCTTCCAAACGAAAATCCTCATCCAATTCAGCCTGAATGGCTTTTTTACGCTTGCTGATTTCCTTTTGAACTCCAGAGCGACTATCCTGTTCGAGTTGTAAAAAAAGAGGGTTATCTAAGTCCTTGACCGTTGCAAGAAGTTCTTTTATTTCTTTAATCGTCGCCATAGAGGTCTTTCAATGTATCTAAGGTATAGTTACCGAGTTTGCCATCACGGACTTCCTTCACGAAGAGACTGTAAAAACGGTCATAGTCATCACGGAAACCGAGGGCACGGGTCATATCCATAATAATCACAGGCGCTTCCTCTTCAATTTTCATTTGTTTGAAGCGTTCAGCCAACTTTTCTGGATAATGTTCTTTGAAATAATTGAGGCCAAAAATAGTTACCTCATCCATAGGAAGCAACTGGTCTTTGATAGCTCCAGTCAAGGCCAGTTTCAGTGCAACAGTTTCATCCTCAAACTTAGGCCAGAGAATCCCCGGTGTATCCAAGATTTCCAGGTCTTTATTGGTTTTGAGCCATTGTTGCCCCTTGGTAATCCCTGGCTTGTTTCCAACAACAGCAATTTTCTTACCAGCCAAACGATTCATCAGAGTTGATTTACCAGCATTTGGAATCCCAATAATCATGGTACGCAAGGTTTCAATCTGAATACCACGTTCTTTCTGACGAGCAATCTTATCGGCCATGAGCTTTTTGGCCGCATCTGTTACAACTTTTACAGTCACTTGCTCTTTGGAATTGATAGTCAGCGTCTGGATTCCCTGTGATTCAAAATACTGACGCCATTCTTTGGTCATTACTGGATCGGCCAAGTCCGCCTTGTTTAAAATCAGGAGTTTCGGTTTATCACCAACAATCTTGGTCAACATAGGATTTTGACTAGATAGAGGTAAGCGTGCATCCACCAAAATCGTTACAAAATCAACAAATTTTAGATTTTCCTGCACCTGCCGACGCGCTTTAGACATGTGACCAGGAAACCATTGAATAGTAGCCATTGAGTTTTTTCCTTTCGTAGCAAGGGTTTAGAGCCCCTTATTTAATTTAATATTGTTTGAACATAGAGAATCTTCAAATGAATAATGTCCAAACAGTTCTTGTTTTATGATGTAGAAATCTACTTTATATTATATCATGCCTTCTTTATTTTGTCCGATGATAGCCTTTCAAGTACCCTATATATAGTAGATTAAAACAAGATGTGAACAAATCGATTAGGAAAGTCAAATTAATTTCTAGAAATATTTTAACATCTATAACGTACTATTCTAAAGTAAGCGCGTCATAACAAGGTATCGTATCTATCCTAATTCCCCAACTTCCGGTATACTAGATAAAAATAGTTATCGGAGGAAAGGTAGTGTACTATGATGATTCAACTAAGCGATTTAGGTCAAGTTCACCTCGTATGTGGGAAAACGG
>NZ_VMKU01000116.1:0-15799 GCF_013276315.1 Streptococcus sp. 2741
CTGACGAAGTCAGTAACCACACCTACGGCAAAGTGAATCTGAAGTAGTTTGAAGAGAGTATAACTTGTCTTTTAGAAAAGGAGCCTATAATGAAAGTCTTTCAGAATGTAAATATCGTGACTTGTGATCAAGATTTCCATGTTTATCTTGATGGAATCTTAGCAGTCAAGGATTCTCAAATCGTCTATGTCGGTCAAGATAAGCCAGCGTTTTTAGAGCAAGCTGAGCAGATTATAGACTATCAGGGAGCTTGGATTATGCCTGGGTTGGTCAATTGCCACACCCATTCTGCTATGACAGGTTTGAGAGGAATTCGGGATGATAGCAATCTCCATGAATGGCTCAATGACTATATCTGGCCAGCAGAAGCTGAGTTTACTCCCGACATGACTACTAAGGCGGTCAAAGAAGCTCTGACAGAGATACTCCAGTCAGGAACAACAACCTTTAATGATATGTATAATCCCAATGGTGTGAATATTGAGCAGATTTATCAGGCAGTGAAAGATTCCAAGATGCGTTGTTATTTTTCTCCGACTCTTTTTTCTTCAGAGACAGAAACAACTGCTGAGACTATAAGCAGAACTCGATCCATCATAGACGAAATCTTAAAATATAAAAATCCAAATTTCAAGGTTATGGTAGCACCTCATTCTCCCTATAGCTGCAGTAGAGACTTGCTGGAAGCGAGTTTGGAAATGGCAAAAGAGCTTGCTATTCCAATCCATATCCATGTGGCGGAGACCAAGGAAGAATCAGGCATTATCCTGAAACGATACGGCAAACGCCCCCTCGCCTTTCTAGAAGAACTGGGTTACTTAGATCATCCGTCTGTCTTTGCTCATGGGGTCGAATTAAACGAGCGAGAAATTGAACGCTTGGCAACTTCTCAAGTGGCTATTGCTCACAATCCTATCAGTAATCTCAAACTGGCATCAGGAATTGCTCCAATTATCCAGCTCCAAAAAGCAGGAGTAGCAGTCGGAATTGCGACTGACTCGGTCGCTTCCAATAACAATCTTGATATGTTTGAGGAGGGACGGACTGCAGCCCTTCTTCAGAAGATGAAAAGTGGAGATGCCAGCCAATTTCCTATCGAAACAGCTCTCAAGGCACTGACAATCGAAGGGGCTAAGGTTCTAGGAATGGAAAATCAGATAGGAAGTCTAGAAGTCGGCAAGCAGGCAGATTTTCTCGTTATTCAACCACAAGGCAAAATCCATCTCCAACCTCAAGAAAATATGCTCTCTCACCTAGTTTATGCTGTCAAATCCAGTGATGTTGATGATGTCTATATTGCTGGAGAACAGGTTGTTAAGCAAGGTCAAGTTCTGACAGTAGAACTTTAGAAGAAAAATCACGAAAAATTTTAAAAAAAGTTTGTAAAAATCTTGCATTCTTTTTTTGACTATGCTATACTTATATACGGTTTGAAAAAACTGCCTAAGACAGTAGGGGAGCTCGACTCATAAATATCCTACCGAGGACAAAACGTATCATGTAAAAAGAAGCGTATTGTACTTTCGTGTCTAGGTTTGGGCGCGTTTTTCTTTTGGAAAAATTCCCCAAGCAAAATAATTACGGAGGTGAACACACTAATGAGTGAAGCAATTATTGCTAAAAAAGCGGAACTAGTTGACGTAGTAGCTGAAAAAATGAAAGCTGCTGCATCTATCGTCGTTGTAGACGCTCGTGGTTTGACAGTTGAGCAAGATACAGTTCTTCGTCGTGAGCTTCGTGGAAGCGAAGTTGAGTATAAAGTCATTAAAAACTCAATCTTGCGTCGTGCAGCTGAAAAAGCTGGTCTTGAAGATCTTGCATCAGTATTCGTTGGACCATCTGCAGTAGCATTTTCTAACGAAGATGTTATTGCACCAGCGAAAATCTTGAACGACTTTTCTAAAAACGCTGAAGCACTTGAAATCAAAGGTGGTGCAATCGAAGGCGCTGTCGCATCTAAAGAAGAGATTCTTGCACTTGCAACTCTTCCAAACCGCGAAGGACTTCTTTCTATGCTCCTTTCTGTACTTCAAGCGCCAGTGCGCAACGTTGCTCTTGCAGTCAAAGCGGTTGCAGAAAGCAAAGAAGACGCAGCTTAATCTTAAGCTACGTAGCGTAGCCTAGCTACGAAAATCTATTATAAATTTAAAACATATTTGGAGGAAATAACAATGGCATTGAACATTGAAAACATTATTGCTGAAATTAAAGAAGCTTCAATCCTTGAATTGAACGACCTTGTAAAAGCTATCGAAGAAGAATTTGGTGTAACTGCAGCTGCTCCTGTAGCTGTTGCTGCAGCTGGTGCTGCTGACGCTGGTGCTGCTAAAGATTCATTCGACGTTGAATTGACATCTGCAGGCGACAAAAAAGTTGGCGTTATCAAAGTTGTACGTGAAATCACAGGTCTTGGTCTTAAAGAAGCTAAAGAACTTGTTGACGGTGCACCAGCACTTGTTAAAGAAGGCGTTGCAACTGCAGAAGCTGAAGAAATCAAAGCTAAATTGGAAGAAGCTGGAGCTTCAGTTACTCTTAAATAATAGAGCGACTACATTAGTAGCTTAAAAACATGATTAAATCGCTATTCTTAGGAGTAGTGGTTTTTCTTTTTGTTTAAGAAGTTGGCGAGTAAGTAATACTCAATGAAAATCAAAGAGCAAACTAGGAAACTAGCCGCAGGCTGCTCAAAACANNGACGAAGTCAGTAACATATCTACGGTAAGGCGACGCTGACGTGGTTTGAAGAGATTTTCGAAAAGTATAAAATAGATTGAATTTAGAATAGTCCACTGAGTTTTATAAAACATTGTTAGAAATTGGTTTGAATTCCGCAATCAATTTGTTCGGTTTTTATTTCATTTAATTTAATTAAATTAGAATTTCCCAACCGTTTAACTCAAGATAAAAATCCCCAATCGAAGCGATTGAGGATTAAGCAAATGAATCTTAAACAATACCTTGGGCAATCATAGCGTTTGCTACATTTTCAAATGCAGCAATGTTTGCTCCTGCAAGATAGTCTTTATCAAGACCATATGTTTCTGAAGTTGTTTTAGCTGTGTTGAAGATGTTTGTCATGATGTCTTTGAGACGTCCATCAACTTCCTCACGAGTCCATGAGAGGCGAAGACTGTTTTGGCTCATTTCAAGGGCTGAAACGGCTACACCACCAGCGTTGGCAGCTTTGGCAGGTCCGTAGAAGATACCATTTTCTTTGTAGATTTTGATGGCATCAAGGTCGCTCGGCATGTTGGCACCTTCAGATACACAGATAACGCCTTGAGCAACCAAACGTTTAGCTGCTTCACCGTTGATTTCGTTTTGAGTAGCACATGGAAGCGCAATATCATAGTTTCCAGCGTAAGTCCATACAGAACCTTCGTGATATGTTGCAGTTGCTTTCTCAGCTGCATACTCAGTCAAACGAGCACGACGTTTCTCTTTAACATCAACCAAAAGATCGAAGTCGATACCATTTTCATCGATGACATAACCGTTTGAGTCAGATACAGAGATGACAGTAGCGCCAAGTTCAGTCGCTTTTTGAAGAGCGTATTGAGCAACGTTCCCAGAACCTGAAATAACCACTTTCTTACCAGCAAAGCTATTACCGTTAGCTTTCAGCATTTCTTCAGTATAGTAAACCAAACCGTAACCAGTTGCTTCTGGACGAATCAAGCTACCACCAAATTCAAGAGGCTTACCAGTCAAGACACCAGCATCAAATTGGTTAAGACGCTTGTATTGACCATAAAGGTAACCAATTTCACGTCCACCTACGCCGATATCACCAGCAGGTACGTCAAGTGATGGTCCGATGTGTTTTTGCAACTCAGTCATGAAGCTTTGGCAGAAGCGCATCACTTCAGCATCTGTTTTACCTTTAGGATCGAAGTCTGATCCACCTTTACCTCCACCGATTGGAAGTCCAGTCAAGACGTTTTTGAAGATTTGTTCAAATCCGAGGAATTTCAAAATCCCTTGGTTTACAGTTGGGTGGAAACGAAGTCCTCCTTTGTATGGTCCAACAGCTGAGTTGAATTGAACACGGTAACCACGGTTTACTTGAATTTTTCCATCACGGTCAACCCAAGGAACACGGAAAGAAATTACGCGCTCAGGCTCAGTAATACGTGCCAAGATATTTTCTTCGATATACTCAGGGTGTTTTTCAAATACAGGTTCCAAAGTGTTGAAAAATTCTTCAACAGCTTGGAGGAATTCAGCCTCGTGCCCATTACGAGCTTTTACAGTTTCAAACACGCTTTGGATATATTCTTTAGCAGATGTCATATCGTTCTCCTTTTGTTGTCATATTTTATTACATGAGCTATTATAGCAGAATTTTTTTAAACTGTAAAGAGAAAAACAAAAATTTTCTAAAAATTCTTTCAATTTAGTTTTAAGACTTTTTGAAAATAGACAAAAAACGAACCTTTTTCTTGTAAATATCTTTCTCAAAGAGAAAATCTGAAAATATGCTATAAGAAAAGAAAATGTTTAGCAATTCAGAAATCACTTGTTAATTTATCCATGATATGTTAGATTTGCCAGCAAAACTATGACCATTTTGGAGGAAAGAAATATTTACATCTCCTTATTCAGGGCAGGATTTTCTATACAAGTATAGATGTCTTGCTGGAGTTGGATCATGGAACCCAAGCGGTTATTGAGATTTAGAACTATCATCAGAATTTTTTCATTAGACTTGTTCGGTAACCATAAAGTACTATACTATCTATGAACAAGACCCAGAAAAAGTAGCCTTATTTCTTAAGAATTTTAATAGTTTAAAGCACTTAGCACCTGTTTATATTGATGAAACAGGATTCGATACTTACTTTTATCGAGAATATGGTCGCTCATCAAAGGGTCAGTTAATAGGAGGTAAAGTCTCTGGAAGAAGATATCAGGGGATTTCTTTGGTTGCAGGTCTAACAAATGGTGACTTAATCGCTCCAATGACCTACGAAGAGACGATGACGAGCGACTTTTTTGAAGCATGGTTTCAGAAATTTCTCTTACCAACATTAACCACACCCTCAGTTATTATTATGGATAATGCAAGATTCCAATAGAATAGCTAGGATAGAATTCTTGTGTGAAGAGTTTGGGTATAAACTTTTACCCCTTCCTCCCTACTCACCTGAGTACAATCCTATTGAGAAGACATGTGCTCATATCAAAAAGCACCTCAAAAAGGTATTACCAAGTTGCAATACCTTTTACGAGGCTCTTTTGTCCCACTCTTGTTTCAGTTTGTTATAAACACCTAAGATAAGAGCTATACTAGGTAAATAAAAATCTCTATACTATTTGAAAGTGAAGACTACTCACTGTGAGATAGTATAGAGTATTTTTGTTGTAGTTAAACCATCCTACCCATTCCCCATTGTAATTAACACGGTAACCGTCTGGTGTAGTCGTATTGATTGCTAGAGCACCAGAGCTATAAGCATAGTACCATTTGCCAGATACCTTCATCCAGCCTGTTTTCATAGCACCTGAACCGTCGAGATAGTACCAAGTCTCACCGTCTTTCAACCAACCTGCTTGCATCCAGACTGAACTATCGAAGCGATACCAGATATTATCTAATTTTGCCCACTGATTGTAAGGGTAAGATCCCATCAAGTTGCATAAACTACCAACGCGAGCCAGCTTGTCGCCAAAAACCCATACTTTTACCTACTTCTTGCATTTGGTTAAAGAAATTGTAGGAATTATTCGTTGTACTCTTATTTTCATTTTTGATTTTATGAGTTCCGATAGCCTTCAAATTTTTGTCAAAAAGATTCGCCTTAGTCGCAAATGTTTGAATCTGAGAAGAGTAGGCTTCTATGTATTGAATGGCTTTTCCATAACCACCAGCTAATTCTTCAGAGCCACCAGATGATGTTCCGAAACTTTGTGCAACGGTAATCCATCCATTTTGAGTAACAGGGTTTTCAAAGGCTGCCAAACCCATATAGGTCAATTCTGGATTGATTAAGGATTCGTAGTGTCCAGTTTGATCAGAGACATTTGCTCCGCTACGAGATTTATAGAATATATTTCTCAATGGTACGCGCAACACCGTCTTCTTCGTTGCTTGCTGTAACGGCATCCGCAAGAGATTTGACATAATCGCTTGCATTTCCCATTGCAATGCCCATCCCTGCAAACTGGAGCATTTCGATATCGTTATTAGCATCGCCCATGGCCATAATCTCTGAGGAATCAATCTTCAAAATCTCTGCTAATCGTGAAAGAGCGGTAGCCTTGGTCGTTCCAAGTGGCATAGCTTCATAAATGACAGGCTGCGAACGAACTCCACTGAATCGTTGGCAGAGTTCCTCAGCAAAACGCTGCTCAAAATCGTCTGTTTGTTCTTCGTTGCCCAAAAACATGCCTTGGAACATACGATATTTACCACTAGTCGCTTCCTCAAGGGAAATTTCAGTCAAGTCTGAAAAGACTAGGTCGGCATCATTCTGGATGACTTGATTAGGCTTGCCACCGAGGACGAAATAATGTTTCTCATCAAAAAGAGTCAACTGAACATCACTTTTTTCAGCTAGATCATAGAGGTATTCGATGTCTGCTGGACTAAGTTCTTGCCAGTCAACTAGTCCCCAGTCACTTGTCTGGTGAGTTGAGCAACCATTGTTAACAATCACATACTCATTCTGGAGGCCAAGCCCCAGTTTTTTGTAGTAGGGGAGGACACCGAAAAGCGGGCGACCCGTACAAAGAACCAATTTGACACCTTTTTCAATAGCTTGGTGAATAGCAGTAATGTGAGCTTGTGGAATTTCCTTGGCTTCATCGAGGAGGGTTCCGTCCATATCCAAGGCTAGTAGTTTAATCATAGGTCTTCCTTCTTTATCTTTTGGTATTATTATAACATATTTTGGAGAAGATGACGGTCAAAGGGACAGGAGCTAATTGATTTTGCAGTTTAGGACGTTTTGATGACAATTCATGATTTGAAGAGGATATTTGGCCAAGATATGTTATACTAAACTTGTCAACGTTGCAACTAGACAAATTAAAAAACCAACTTAATATAATAGTTTTTTGTAAGTAGGTATGAGTATCAGATTACTCAACTAATCTAAACAATAACGGAGGAAATATATCATGATTTTAATGACAAAAAATATAAATCTAACAAATGAAGAATTAGAGCTGATACAAGGTGGAGCAGATCCCTATGGAAAAGAACCTAATGGTTATTTTCCTTGGCAAATAGAGCCGGTATTAACTATGCCGGTTCATGGATTTTGTCCCAGAGGAACCTATGATTTAGGATATATTGGAGGAGGCAATCATCTTTGCAAAGGAAGTCCTGCGAGATTTTAAGTAAAATTTATTAGGAATATGGAGAAAACAGAGGATTTAATATGAAAAAACGGATTATTCAGATTTTACTAGCATTATCCTTAATTTTTTACAAATCAACTTGGTTTTGGGGAATTTTCAATCACCTCGCAAAGCCCTATCTACCAGCAAGTCGTGAATTTTTTCAGATTCTGCTTTGGATGGAGAGTGGAGGTCTTTTATTAGCGGTCATCTATCTACTAGTTTTTGCAGGAAAGAAGACTTTTCATTTCAAATGGCAGCTGAGGCACTTTATCTACCTTTTACTGGGTTACATCATTTTGTATATGTCTGACGTCCTCTTGTCTTATTTCATACCCTCGTCTTCAAATCAAATTTCTTTGAATGAAACGATAGAAATGATAGGGAGACAGGAATTACCCTATTTCTTGCTCATGGCTTGCTTCATCGGCCCTATTGCTGAGGAATTGATTTATCGCGGTGTGCTTATGACAACCTTTTTCAAAAACTCGCCTTGGTACGGAGATGTCTTGCTTTCTGCTATTATTTTCGGTTATATTCATATCAATTTTGCTTTAACTCCTCTTGCTTTTTTCATTTATGCTAGTGGAGGTCTCATTTTAGCTCTACTGTATCGCATGACAAAAAATCTCTACTATCCAATACTAGTTCATATTCTCATCAATATCACTGCCTTCTGGAATGTATGGTTACTCCTATTTTCAGGAAGTTAGCTTACTAAAAAAATGTCGGAACTTTCCGGCATTTTCTTTTTTCACAAATAGTCAACGTTTTTCTTTTCGATATTGGAGTGGTGTGTATCCAGTTATTTTTTGAATTGATTTTGAAAATAAGGTTGGCTTGAGAAAGGCAGATAGTGAAGATAGTTAAGAAGGTTAAGAAGAATAGGATGTTCTTTTTTCCTTTTTGGAAAACTTCTAAAATATGGTATAATGAAAAGATAAAGAAGTTGGAGGTAGAAGATGAACATTCAACAATTACGCTATGTTGTGGCCATTGCCAATAGCGGTACTTTTCGTGAAGCTGCTGAAAAGATGTATGTTAGTCAGCCGAGTCTGTCTATTTCTGTTCGTGATTTGGAAAAAGAATTGGGTTTTAAGATTTTCCGTCGGACCAGCTCAGGGACTTTCTTGACTCGTCGTGGTATGGAATTCTATGAAAAAGCGCAAGAATTGGTTAAAGGATTTGATATTTTTCAAAATCAGTATGCCCATCCTGAGGAAGAAAAGGATGAATTTTCCATTGCCAGTCAGCACTATGACTTCTTGCCACCAACCATTACGGCCTTTTCAGAGCGCTATCCTGATTATAAGAACTTCCGTATTTTTGAATCAACTACTGTTCAAATTTTAGACGAAGTAGCGCAAGGTCACAGTGAGATTGGGATTATCTACCTCAATAATCAAAATAAAAAAGGGATTATGCAACGGGTTGAAAAGTTAGGCCTAGAGGTTATTGAACTAATTCCCTTCCATACCCATATTTATCTCCGTGAGGGGCATCCTTTAGCTCAGAAAGAGGAATTGGTCATGGAGGATTTAGCGGATCTACCAACGGTTCGTTTCACGCAAGAGAAAGACGAGTATCTTTATTATTCAGAGAACTTTGTTGATACCAGCGCGAGCTCGCAGATGTTTAATGTGACAGACCGTGCTACTTTGAATGGTATTTTGGAGCGGACGGACGCTTATGCGACAGGTTCTGGATTTTTAGATAGTGACAGTGTGAATGGCATCACAGTTATTCGTCTCAAGGATAACCTAGATAACCGCATGGTCTATGTTAAACGTGAAGAAGTGGAGCTGAGTCAAGCTGGAACTCTTTTCGTAGAAGTCATGCAAGAATATTTTAATCAGAAGAGGAAATCATGAAAAAAAGAGGAATAGTGGCAGTCATTGTACTGCTTTTGATTGCGCTGGATCAGTTAGTTAAATCCTATATCGTCCAACAGATTCCACTGGGTGAAGTGCGCTCCTGGATTCCCAATTTCGTTAGCTTGACCTACCTGCAAAATCGAGGGGCAGCCTTTTCTATCTTACAAGATCAGCAGTTGTTATTCGCTGTCATTACCCTGGTCGTCGTGGTAGGTGCCATTTGGTATCTACATAAGCACATGGAGGACTCATTCTGGATGGTCTTGGGTTTGACTCTGATAATCGCGGGTGGTCTTGGAAACTTTATTGACAGGGTCAGTCAGGGCTTTGTTGTGGATATGTTTCACCTTGACTTTATCAATTTTGCAATTTTCAATGTGGCAGATAGCTATCTGACTGTTGGAGTGATTATTTTATTGATTGCAATGCTAAAAGAGGAAATAAATGGAAATTAAAATTGAAACTGGTGGCCTGCGTTTAGATAAGGCTTTGTCAGATTTGACAGAATTATCACGTAGTCTCGCGAATGAACAAATCAAATCAGGCCAGGTCTTGGTCAATGGCCAAGTCAAGAAAGCTAAATACACTGTCCAAGAGGGCGATGTCGTCACTTACCATGTGCCAGAACCAGAGGTTTTAGAGTATGTGGCTGAGGATCTTCCGCTAGAAATCATCTACCAAGATGAGGATGTGGCTGTTGTCAACAAACCTCAGGGAATGGTTGTGCATCCGAGTGCTGGTCATACTAGTGGAACCCTAGTAAATGCCCTTATGTATCATATTAAGGACTTGTCGGGTATCAATGGGGTTCTGCGTCCAGGAATTGTTCATCGTATTGATAAGGATACGTCAGGTCTTCTTATGATTGCTAAAAATGATGAGGCGCATCTAGCACTTGCCCAAGAACTCAAGGATAAAAAGTCTCTCCGCAAATATTGGGCGATTGTTCATGGAAATTTGCCCAATGATCGCGGTGTGATTGAAGCACCGATTGGCCGGAGTGAAAAAGATCGTAAGAAACAGGCTGTGACTGCTAAAGGGAAACCTGCAGTAACTCGTTTCCACGTCTTGGAACGCTTTGGCGATTATAGCTTAGTGGAGTTGCAACTAGAGACAGGGCGTACCCATCAGATTCGTGTCCACATGGCTTATATCGGTCATCCAGTTGCTGGGGATGAAGTCTATGGTCCTCGTAAGACACTTAAGGGGCATGGACAATTTCTTCATGCCAAGACTCTAGGTTTTACTCATCCGAGAACAGGTGAGACCTTAGAATTTACAGCAGATATCCCAGCAATTTTTAAGGAAACATTGGAGAGATTGAGGAAGTAAGAATGAAAAAGAAATTAACTAGTTTAGCACTTGCAGGCGCTTTTTTAGGCTTGTCATGGTATGGAAATGTTCAAGCTCAAGAAAGTTCAGGAAATAAAATCCACTTTATAAATGTTCATGAAGGTGGCAGTGATGCGATTATTCTTGAAAGCAATGGACATTTTGCCATGGTGGATACAGGAGAAGATTATGATTTCCCAGATGGAAGTGATTCTCGTTATCCATGGAGACAGGGTATCAATACAACTTATAAGCATGTTCTAACAGACCGTGTCTTTCGTCGTTTGAAGGAATTGGGTGTCCAAAAACTTGATTTTATTTTGGTAACCCATACCCACAGTGACCATATTGGAAATGTTGATGAATTACTGTCTACCTATCCAGTTGACCGAGTCTATCTTAAGAAATATAGTGATAATCGTATTACTAAGCCTGAACGTCTTTGGGATAATCTGTATGGCTATGATAAGGTTTTAAAGACTGCTGCTGAAAAAGGTGTTTCAGTTATTCAAAATATCACACAAGGAGATGCTCATTTTCAGTTTGGAGACATGGATATTCAACTATATAATTATGAAAATGAAACAGATTCATCAGGTGAATTAAAGAAAATTTGGGATGATAATTCCAATTCCTTGATTAGCGTAGTAAAAGTCAATGGTAAGAAAATTTACCTTGGGGGCGACTTAGATAATGTGCATGGAGCGGAAGATAAGTATGGACCTCTCATTGGAAAAGTTGATTTGATGAAGTTTAATCATCACCATGATACCAACAAATCAAATACCAAGGATTTTATTAAAAATTTGAGTCCGAGTTTGATTGTTCAAACTTCGGATAGTCTACCTTGGAAAAATGGTGTTGATAGTGAGTATGTTAATTGGCTCAAAGAACGAGGAATTGAGAGAATCAACGCAGCCAGCAAAGACTATGATGCAACAGTTTTTGATATTCGACAAGACGGTTTAGTAAACATTTCAACTTCCTACAAGCCTATTCCAAGTTTTCAAGCTGGTTGGCATAAGAGTTCATATGGAAACTGGTGGTATCAAGCGCCTGATTCTACAGGAGAATATGCTGTCGGTTGGAATGAAATTAAGGGTGAATGGTATTACTTTAACCAAACGGGTATCTTATTACAGAATCAATGGAAAAAATGGAACAATCGTTGGTTCTATTTGACAAACTCTGGTGTTGCTGCTAAAAATTGGAAGAAAATCGCTGGAATCTGGTATTATTTTAACAAAGAAAACCAGATGGAAATTGGTTGGATTCAAGATAAAGAGCAGTGGTATTATTTGGATGTTGATGGCTCTATGAAGACAGGTTGGCTTCAATATAAGGGGCAATGGTATTACTTTGCTCCATCAGGGGAAATGAAAACGGGCTGGGTAAAAGATAAAGAAGCCTGGTACTATATGGATTCTACTGGTATCATGAAGACAGGTGAGATAGAAGTTGCTGGACATCATTACTATCTAGAAGAATCAGGAGCTATGAAGCAAGGCTGGCTTAAAAAGGCAAATGATTGGTATTTCTACAAGACAGATGGTTCACGAGCTATAGGTTGGATTAAAGACAAGGATAAATGGTACTTCTTGAAAGAAAATGGTCAATTACTTGTGAATGGTAAGACACCAGAAGGCTATACTGTGGATTCAAGTGGTGCCTGGTTAGTGGATGTTCCGATCGAGAAATCTGCTACAATTAAAACTACAAGTCATTCAGAAATAAAAGAATCCAAAGAAGTAGTGAAAAAGGATCTTGAAAATAAAGAAACGAGTCAACATGAAAGTGTTACAAATTCTTCAACTAGTCAAGATTTGACATCCTCAACTTCACAAAGCTCTGAAACGAGTGTAAACAAATCGGAATCAGAACAGTAGTAGAAAAGAAGGTTTTAGGGCCTTCTTTTTCCTATCAACTCTTTTCTATTTCCTGTTATTCATGTTATAATGGATAAATATGAATAATCGGAGTGAGACTATGAAATACAAACGGATTGTCTTTAAGGTGGGTACTTCTTCTCTGACAAATGAGGATGGAAGTTTATCACGTAGTAAGGTAAAGGATATTACCCAGCAGTTGGCTATGCTGCACGAGGCTGGTCATGAGTTGATTTTGGTGTCTTCAGGTGCCATTGCGGCTGGTTTTGGAGCCTTAGGATTTAAAAAGCGTCCGACTAAAATTGCTGATAAACAGGCTTCAGCAGCGGTAGGACAAGGGCTTTTGTTGGAAGAATACACGACCAATCTTCTCTTGCGCCAAATCGTTTCTGCACAAATCTTGCTAACCCAGGATGACTTTGTAGATAAGCGTCGTTATAAAAATGCCCATCAGGCTTTGTCGGTTTTACTTAGCCGTGGGGCGATTCCTATCATCAATGAGAATGATAGTGTTGTTATTGATGAGCTCAAGGTTGGGGACAATGATACTCTGAGTGCACAGGTGGCGGCCATGGTCCAAGCAGACCTTTTGATCCTCTTGACAGACGTAGATGGTCTCTATACAGGAAATCCTAATTCAGATCCAAGAGCCAAACGTTTGGAGCAAATCGAGACTATCAATCGTGAGATTATCGATATGGCCGGTGGAGCTGGTTCGTCAAACGGAACTGGGGGCATGTTAACCAAAATCAAAGCTGCAACTATTGCGACAGAATCGGGTGTTCCTGTTTATATCTGCTCATCCTTGAAGTCAGATGCCATGATTGAAGCGGCTGAGGAGACCAAGGATGGTTCCTACTTTGTTGCGCAAGAGAAGGGGCTTCGTACCCAGAAACAATGGCTGGCCTTTTATGCTCAGAGTCAAGGTTCTATTTGGGTTGATAAAGGGGCTGCGGAAGCTCTCTCTCAACATGGAAAGAGTCTTCTCTTATCTGGTATCGTTGAAGCAGAAGGAGCCTTTTCTTACGGTGATATCGTGACAGTATTTGATAAGGAAAGTGGAAAATCACTTGGAAAAGGACGCGTGCAATTTGGAGCATCTGCTTTGGAGGATATGTTGCGTTCTCAAAAAGCCAAGGGTGTCTTGATTTACCGTGACGACTGGATTTCCATTACTCCTGAAATCCAACTACTTTTTACAGAATTTTAGAGGTAAACTATGGTGAGTAGACAAGAACAATTTGAACAGGTACAGGCTGTTAAAAAATCGATTAACACAGCTAGTGAAGAAGTGAAAAACCAAGCCTTGCTAGCCATGGCTGATCACTTAGTGGCTGCTACTGAGGAAATTTTAGCGGCTAATGCCCTCGATATGGCAGCGGCTAAGGGGAAAATCTCAGATGTGATGTTGGATCGTCTTTATTTGGATGCAGATCGTATAGAAGCGATGGCAAGAGGAATTCGTGAAGTGGTTGCCTTCCCAGATCCAATCGGTGAAGTTTTAGAAACAAGTCAGCTTGAAAATGGTTTGGTTATCACAAAAAAACGTGTAGCTATGGGTGTCATCGGTATTATCTATGAAAGCCGTCCAAATGTGACGTCTGATGCGGCTGCTTTGACTCTTAAGAGTGGAAATGCGGTTGTTCTTCGTAGTGGTAAGGATGCCTATCAAACAACCCATGCCATTGTCACAGCCTTGAAGAAGGGCTTGGAGACGACTACTATTCACCCAAATGTGATTCAACTGGTGGAAGATACTAGCCATGAAAGTAGTTATGCTATGATGAAGGCCAAGGGCTATCTAGACCTCCTCATTCCTCGTGGAGGAGCTGGCTTGATCAATGCAGTGGTTGAGAATGCGATTGTACCTGTTATCGAGACAGGGACTGGGATTGTCCATGTCTATGTGGATAAGGATGCAGACGAAGACAAGGCGCTGTCTATCATCAACAATGCTAAAACCAGTCGTCCCTCTGTTTGCAATGCCATGGAGGTTCTGCTGGTTCATGAAGACAAGGCAGCAAGCTTCCTTCCTCGCTTGGAGCAAGTTCTAGTTGCAGAGCGTAAAGAAGTTGGGTTGGAACCAATTCAATTCCGCTTGGATGAGAAAGCCAGTCAGTTTCTTTCAGGTCAAGCAGCTGAGGCACAAGACTTTGACACCGAGTTTTTAGACTATGTCTTAGCTGTTAAGGTTGTGAGCAGTTTAGAAGAAGCGGTTGCCCATATTGAAGCCCATAGTACCCATCATTCGGATGCCATTGTAACGGAAAATGCTGAAGCTGCAGCTTACTTTACAGATCAAGTGGACTCTGCAGCTGTCTATGTCAATGCCTCAACTCGTTTTACCGATGGTGGACAATTTGGTCTTGGATGTGAGATGGGAATTTCTACTCAGAAATTGCACGCGCGTGGTCCCATGGGCTTGAAAGAGTTGACTAGCTACAAGTATGTGGTTACTGGTGATGGACAGATAAGGGAGTAAGAGATGAAGATTGGATTTATCGGTTTGGGGAATATGGGTGCTAGCTTGGCAAAATCTGTCTTGCAGACTAGGACGTCAGATGAGATTCTCCTTGCCAATCGTAGTCAAGCTAAGGTAGATGCTTTCATTGCAGACTTTGGTGGTCAGGCTTCCAGCAATGAAGAAATGTTTGCAGAAGCAGATGTGATTTTTCTAGGAGTGAAGCCTGCTCAGTTCTCAGACTTGCTTTCTCAATACCAGACTATCCTTGAAAAACGAGAGAGTCTTCTTTTGATTTCGATGGCAGCTGGATTGACCTTGGGAAAACTCGCTAGTCTTCTTCCAAGTCAGCACAGAATTATTCGTATGATGCCCAATACCCCTGCTTCTATCGGACAAGGAGTGATTAGTTATGCCTTGTCTTCTAATTGCAGGGCTGAGGACAGTGAGCTCTTTTGTCAGCTTTTAGCCAAGGCTGGTCTTTTGGTTGAACTTGGAGAAAGCTTAATAGATGCAGCGACAGGTCTTGCAGGTTGTGGACCAGCCTTTGTCTATCTTTTTATCGAGGCCTTGGCAGATGCAGGTGTTCAGACTGGATTGCCACGAGAAACAGCATTGAAAATGGCAGCTCAAACTGTGGTAGGAGCTGGACAATTGGTCCTTGAAAGTCAGCAACATCCTGGAGTTTTGAAAGACCAAGTTTGCAGCCCAGGCGGTTCGACTATCGCTGGTGTAGCGAGCCTAGAAGCGCATGCTTTTCGAGGAACGGTCATGGATGCAGTTGGTCAAGCCTACAAACGAACACAAGAACTAGGTAAATAAGAGGTGGATTTGTCTGCCTCTTTTATGGTGGTTGATACTCTTCGAAAATCTCTTCAAACTGCGTCAGCTTCCATCTGCAA
>NZ_VMKU01000117.1:0-10915 GCF_013276315.1 Streptococcus sp. 2741
ACTTCGTCAGTCTTATCTACAACCTCAAAACTGTGTTTTGAGCAACCTACGGCTAGCTTCCTAGTTTGCTCTTTGATTTTCATTGAGTATAATTCTCCACCACTCTCAATCATAAAAAGTAAACTAGAAACAACAAAATCATAACTTAATAAAAATATCGAAAGTTTTGAAAATAAACCTCGATATTTTTGTTTTTGTTTTATTTTGTTGTTTTTGTATTTGAATGATGAGCTAGTTTATGGTAAGATAGTAGTAGGAAACGAGGTGATAATATGCTCAAACAAGAAAAATTAACCAAAATTTTAGAAACAGTAAATAGTAAAGGAACCATAACGGTTAAACAGATTATGGACGAAATAGCCGTTTCAGATATGACTGCAAGGCGCTATTTACAGGAATTAGCTGATAAAGATTTGCTGATTCGTGTGCATGGTGGAGCTGAAAAACTTCGAACCAACTCCCTTTTGACTAATGAGCGATCAAATATTGAAAAACAAGCCCTCCAAACGGCAGAAAAACAAGAAATAGCCCGTTTTGCAGGCAGTCTAGTAGAAGAAAGAGAAACTATTTTTATTGGACCAGGAACAACATTAGAATTTTTTGCGCGTGAGTTGCCTATTGACAATATCCGCGTCGTGACCAACAGTCTACCTGTTTTTCTGATTTTAAGCGAACGAAAATTAACAGATTTGATTTTGATAGGTGGAAATTATCGCGATATTACAGGTGCTTTTGTTGGCACATTGACCCTACAAAATCTCTCTAATCTCCAATTTTCTAAAGCTTTCGTTAGCTGTAATGGTATTCAAAACGGAGCTCTAGCTACTTTTAGCGAGGAAGAGGGAGAGGCTCAAGGCATCGCTTTAAATAATTCTAATAAAAAATATTTACTCGCAGATCATAGTAAGTTCAATAAGTTTGATTTTTATACTTTTTATAATGTATCAAATCTTGATACTATTGTTTCAGATTCTAAACTAAGTGATTCAATCCTTTTTGAGCTATCTAAACTTACTAAAGTCATCAAGCCTTAATCAACTGAAAGATTCTGGGTAAGAACTCAATTTCAGAAGTAAATCTTCCCACAATAAAACGCATAATATCAAGGTTTTTCAACACCTGATATTATGCGTTTTTCTGTATCAAAGACTTTTTGCCCATTTGCTTTATCTGCCACCTCAAAGCTATGCATTGAGAAACCTGCGACTCGCTTCCTAGTTTAAAGTTGCTCTTTGATTTTTATTGAGTATAAGCAACGTGATTAGATAAGAGTTTTGCAGAGTACTAGATATAAGATTTAAAACTTTTTTGGAAATTGGTTACGATTGTTGAAACGGCATAAAATCTGAATCAAAGGAGATAGTATCCCATTCTTCAGGACTGATAAAATTTAAAAAGATATTTTTAAATTCTTCCAGCTCATAATCTGAATGACAAATCCATTCTTTACCGGTCGAGACATACCATTTTCCAAGGCTTTTCAGTTCTTTATTCGTCAAACAAGGTATTTGAGAACATTTATCAAAATTGATAATATAAACTTTTTCATAAATTGATTGAATAAAATCTTTGAACATCTTTTTGCCTCACTAAAATTCTATATCTAATGACTCATTCTACTACTCAATCACTTGAGTTTCCGCTAGTTTCTTGTACCAGTGAGCTGATTTCTTAGGATAACGTTCTTGCGTTTCAAAGTCTACATAGAAGAGACCGTAACGTTTTCCATAACCGTTTGACCATGAGAAGACGTCCATCAATGACCAAATGAAGTAACCTTTTACATTCGCTCCATCTGCAATCGCATCAGACAAGACTTCCAAGTGTTGTTTCACATAATCAATACGACCATCGTCGTAAACAGTATTATCAACGAACTCATCTTTATAACCAAGTCCATTTTCAGTGATGTAGATTTTCTTATAGTTCGGATAATCTTTCTTCACGCGCATGATTTGGTCATACAAACCTTGAGGGTAGATAATCCAATCCCAATCCGTACGTGGTACATAATCAGGAGCTACACGACGACCAACACCTTTGATTTGGTATTTAGAGCTTTCTTTCTCACCCTTACCATTATGAATGATTTCAGTTTCGCCATCAAAGGCTTCCATCCAGTCACTCATATAGTAATTGATTCCAAGGAAGTCGTTCAAGTCTTTCGCAGCTTCTAATGCTGTGAAATCTTCTTCACGAAGATCCAAACTACCACCATTGACTGATAAGATATGGTTGACACCTTCCATGGTTTCAGCTGAATAGCGACCTAGATAAGTTGCGTCTAAGATGAATTTATTGTGGATGATATCTTCCAACTCAGCTGCACGAACATCTGCTGGATTTTCATGATCTAGAGGATATTTAGTAGGCAGGGCGTGAACAACACCAATTTCCCCTTTATATCCTTTATCTTTATATAGCTTGACTGCACGTGCATGAGACACCATCATATTGTGGTGCGATTGGAAGACTTTGGCAAGGTCGTACTGAATACCTGGAGGGAATTTCCCAACCAAGTATTGACCATCACCGATTGGTCCAATTTCATTAAAGGTTGTCCAATAGTTTACTTCTGGAAATTCTTCAAAACAGAAGGCAGCGTAGTCTACAAAATGTTCGATATTTTCACGGTTTAAGAAGTCTCCATTTGAGTGGAGAGCTTCTGGCGTGTCAAAGTGATGAAGAGTTACAAAGGGCTCAACATGACGTTTGTGACACTCTGCAAATAAATTATGATAAAACTCAACACCTTTAGCATTTACTTGACCATAACCAGTCGGGAAAATACGTGACCAGGCAATAGAAATTCGAATGCCATTGACACCATACTCTTCTGCTAGCTTGAGGTCAACTGGATATCGATTGTAAAAATCACTGGCTGGTTCTGCAGTGTACCAGTAGTTATCTTCAAGATATTTATCCCACGCAACTGGTCCTTTTCCATCAGTATGTGTAGCCCCTTCTGCTTGATAGGCAGCTGTTGCGCCACCAAAAATAAAGTCTTTTGGAAGTGTTTTTGTCATTTTTTTCACCTATTTCTTGATTTAAATAAAGTAAAAGTGAGAGGAGAGGAGTCAGTGAGCCATCCTTCTCCATCTCACTTCTTGTACCAAGTCACCGAATTGTGACATGAGGAGGTAAAAACGATATCTTTTTACCGACGAATTAATAAGGCGATTAGGAAATTCGCCATAGCGATTTCCGTAACGATGGGAGACTGTTTCACAGTTCCTAGCCTTAATCGAATTGCTCTTGTACGAATGCTAGGGCACCTTTTCCATCACGAGTTAATTTGATGTATTGAGCGCCTTCTGTCTTGGCAAGTTTAATACCGAGTTTATCTGTTTCTGCTTTCATATCTTCAAAGTTTGAAGCAACTTGAGGGGCAAGGATAACCAAATCAAACTCTGGCAACATTTCACGGTGAGCACCATAGCCACCTGCTGCTGCTTTCACAGGGACATTGTATTCTGCTGCTGCCTTGTTCAAAGCATTTGCAAGGAGACCACTTGTCCCTCCACCTGCACAGAGAACGAGAACATTTGTTTCTTCAGTGATGGTATTTTGTGTTGCATCGACACCCGCTTTTTCAAGAATAGCATCCGCTTTTGCAGTGTTGAAGTTTGCAGCAACTTTTTCTTTCAATTCATCATTAGACTTACCTGAACGCTCTTCTTCAAGAATTTGTTCATCATAGACTTTAAGGAATGGATAGTAAATGACAACGTCAACCACGATTAGAAGGGCAGCAAGAATGAATGATAGCACTTGGAAGTTGGTACCAAGAACTAGACCTAGTGGAGCTGGGGTTGTCCATGGTAGATTAGCAGTAAATGAGTTCATTCCAAGTGTTTCAATAAATAATTTGAAGATCCATACGTTTGCGATTGGAGCAAAGATAAATGGAATGAAGAAGATTGGATTTAATACCAATGGTGCACCAAACAAGATTGGTTCGTTGACACCAAAGAAGGTTGGAACAACAGACGCACGTCCGATTGCACGGTTACGTTTTGATTTTGTTAACCACATAAACATGAATGGAACAACCAGTGTCGCACCAGTACCACCCATGGTAACGATAAACATTTGTGTACCAGAAGTAAGAATCTTATCAGCATGCATCCCTTGTTGGAGAAGGTTTAAGTTGACTTCAGCATTTGCATAGGTAATCGCTGCGATAGCAGGTTCAACAATAGATGGACCGTGAATCCCAACAAACCAGAAGAAGGCAAAGGCACCAAAGATAATGGTGATACCTAGATAACCATCAGCAGCAGAGAATAATGGTGCAAAGAATTTACCGATTGATTCAGCTACGCTTGAACCAACAAAATGACGAGCTAGTAAATCAAGAGCATAAAGAGAAACAACAGATAGAGTGAATGGAATCACATCTTTAAAGACTTGTGAGATATTTGGTGGAACTTCGTCAGGCATACGAATAGTGACGTTGTTCTTAACACAAACCTTATAGATTGCTACGGTAACAAAGGCAGCTAGGAAGGCTGAAAGCAAACCTTTTGTCCCCAAGAATCCAGTAGCTAGACCATTTTCGATAGGATCAGCTGCCAACATCAACAAACCAACAATTGCTGCCAACAATGTTGACATATAGTTGATTTGATTGGTTTTCTCCATGCTCCGGTTTACTGAGTCGGTCAATGACTTGGCTGTTGTACCAGCTACTAAGAGAGCCAGAATTCCCATTGAATAGCTGTAAGGTTTCATCAGAAAGGCTACAACTTCATCAGACCATTTAAAGCCCCATGAGTTTGGTACAAAGGCAATCAAGATAAAAATACTTGAGAAGAGAATAACAGGCATACCTGCAATGAAACCATCACGAATAGCACGAAGATAGATATTACGAGATAATTTCTCGAAGAAAGGCTTTCCTTTCTCGATAAAGGCGATTAACTTATTCATTATTTAACTCCTCTCTTATAAAGTTCGATTAAGTGGTGCATCAAATCTTTTAACAAGATAGTTGTCATCAAGTGGTCTTGGCCATGCATCATGGTTACACTATACGCTAAGTCCTCACCTGAAGCCTCCTTAGTTAATAGACTTGTTTGCGCGTGGTGAGCCTCTGCAATACAGCTACCAGCTTCCTCTACCAGAGCGTCCGCTTTTTCAAAATCACCAGCTTCAGCAGCCTTCAAGGCTTCCAATAGTTTTGAACGAGCATCGCCAGCATAGGCTACGATTTCAAAACCTAACAATGTTACTTCTTCTCTATTCATGATAGAATTCTCCTTATATAATTTTAAATAATTTTTATGATAATAAACGTTGGATATGTAGAACTAGATAAACTCGTTCACTTTTATACAAATCAAGACCCGTATGTTGCGTAATCACATCATAGATCTTGGAGCCAATCTCGAAGGCTTTTGGATATGATTGTTTAATATGATCTTCCATATCCAGAAGTGATTGGTTATCATCTCTAGATCTGTCTAAATAATCCAAGAAATAATTCAAATGAATCATAAAACGATCATAGAAATGGGTATTCTCTTTGGTTCGCTGAATTGCATAGTCCCTTAGGACTTTTTCAACATTCCTGAGAATTTCTTTCCTCTTATCAATCGACTCAACCACTTGGACTTCATTCTCACCTTCGGCATTGATGAAATGATAAGCAATCCGAATAATTTCGTCCTCAGGAAAATGATCTGCTAACTTCTGACGGTAAATTTCAAAAGCTTCGTTTGCGATTTGAAAAGCGACAGGATACTTGGCAGAAATATCTGGCAGATTACTATCCTTGTACCTTCCTTGAGTTAGAGCTTGGTAAGAACAGTAAATATGATCTGTCAAGGTTACATAGAGATACTCTTGAATCGGATAGTGATATTTCTTGGAAAGCTTATCAATAATCTCATAGGTCACTGTGATAAAATCAAGCGGAACATCTTTGAGAAGAGCCATAAAGTTTTCTCTGGACTCTTCGGTCTTCATCCGAAAGATTTTCTCAACCTGCTGTTCAGCAATCAAATCTCCCTTCTTCTTTCCGAATGCAATCCCCTTACCAATCACAATCACTTCTTCTCCCTTATCATTTCTGACAAGCGAGACATTGTGATTCATTGGATTTAGAATTCGATACATGTCAACCTCCTTTTATATCTTAAAGGTATATGAGTATAAAAAATGACCACAAATGAACTAGAAAATCAGCCGATTTCTAATTCACCTGTGATCATGCCTAATATTACTTAGTAACACTCACCTTGTATTAACTTGTGATTTAAGTATAGCACAAGTAAGTTATTTTGTAAACCTTTACATACAACTTTTTTTAAACTTAACTATGTTCTAAAATTCATCAAACAGAGGCTCTGTTTTTATTTATTTTTGTAAATCAAAACAAAAACAGGAAGACAGAAAAATAAAAAAGTAGCTACATTTTTAAAATTCATTAAATCTAATAAACAAAGAACACAAGAAACTATAAAACAAAATACGGTTATTTTTTTAAACGAACTATTCATAAAGAAATAACCTTTAAGGTAAATCTATGGTGTAAACAAGGTTTACAAATGGCACCTCTACTGTAGCTACAGCAACTGTCCAATAATTTTCTACAGCAGTTTTTACAGCCCAGCCAATCGCACCATTTATTACAGCAACAAACCCAGCCGTAACAGGATTAACCGCAAATTGTTTTAAATGCCATCCAGCATATCCAGTAGCGAAAGCTCCAGCAGCCCAGCCACCCATCCCCCTCACTTGAGGACCAAGATTGAAACGAAAACCTACAGGACCTCTTTCGTAAACGTTAGGCAACTCTTTTACAGCTTCATACATCAAACTTGCTTCTTGTACAGAAATACCAATATTTTTTGCTAGCTCTTCAGGAGTACCTTTTAAATTTATATTTCCAAATTTATCTACATAAAAATAATCTTCCAAAATTTGACCAGCATTTACAATATCTTCTGAAACCGAAACATTATAAAATTTATTCCCATCAACATTCAAAACAATATCATTTGCTTTATCTACTCTAGTTAGGGCACTATCTGCAAATACAGAATGACTAACCATAGGTAAGGCTGATGAGAATATTGAAACAATACCTAGTCCTACAACTAACGCTTTAAAACTCTTTTTAGTAGCCATTTATCTTCTCCTTTTATAAAACAACGAATTGAAATGTGCGTCTAAATATAGTTTATTCTGGCAATATTGTTTCCGTATTATTCCTTCCTAGCTCGTAAAATAAACTATACCTTATTTTTATTATACTTCATCTAGTTACTTTCTAATTCATATTAACTTGTGATTTAAGTGTAGCACAAGTAAGTTATTTTGTGAATCTTTACATACAACTTTTTTTAAAATTTTTTTAGATTCATGTTCCTAACCTAGGAGGACTTGCTTACACGCGTTCTTTCCATGAAGTTGCTGTTGTTTGAAGAACTTTGTTGAGTTCGTCAATGTTTTCAAAACCAGTTGTGCGAAGCCATTCACGAGCTGCTGCTTCACCATCTTTGATGTATGCTTCAACTGATCCAGCCCATGTAGCACGGCCACAAAGAACACCATTGAAGTTTGCACCTGATTCATGGGCAAATACAAGAGTATCTTGGAAGAGTTTAGCTGATACACCAGCACTCAAGTAGATGTATGGCAAGTTCGTTGCTTCATCTTGTGCTTTGAAGAAGGCTGCTGCTTCTTCACGTGTATAAACTACTTCACCTTCAGCGAAACCTTCAACATATTTAATGTTAACAGGAACTTCTACTTTCAAGACATCAATGTTAAAGCGTGGGTCTGAGAAAACTTTCATAGCACCAATAACTTTGTGTGGTTTTACTTTCGCGTATTCTACTGAACCTGCGTCAGCAATTTTTTCATCGTAAGCAAGGATTTCAAGGAAGAATGGAATATCTTCAGCCACACACTCAGAACCGATACGTTCGATGTAAGCTTGTTTTTCTTGGTTGAGTTCGTCTGAACTATCTACATCATAGTAAAGCAAGAACTTAACTGCATCTGCACCTTCTTCTTTAATACGTTTTGCAGACCAAACATCCAAGCAGTCAGGCAAGCGTTTTGTACTTGTTGTGTCATAACCTGTTTTTTCATAAGCAAGGAGAAGACCAGCTTTTTCATCAAGAGATTTAGTTGCTGGAAGTCCATATTCAGGATCAAGAAGCATAGATGAAGCGTATTTAGTTAATTCATCTGCTACCAAAACTTTAAGTTCTTCCATTTGAGCTACAGTTGGTTCTTCTGTTTGGTGTTGAGCCATGAGACGTTTCAAAGCACCACGTTGGTCAAATGCAAGAGCTGAGATGATACCATTTTCATCAGAAAGTTTTTCTAAGCGTGCACGTTTTTGTTCTGTTAAAGCCATTTTATACCTCTTTTACTATTAATTGATCATATAGAGCTTGATAGTTGGCCATGTTGACATGACCAGTCATTTTTTCTTGAGCATTGAGCATACCAAGGACATTTGCCTTGATGAGTAATGCTGCATCCGATTCTTTGTGAAGAAGTCCTGAAGAAATTCCTGCTACAGTAGAATCTCCAGATCCAACAGGATTTACTACCTGAATTCTAGGAATATCTACCTTGTAGAAAGTGTCTCCATGTTTGGCAAAGGCACCGTTGGCACCAAGTGAAACGATAATCCATTCAATACCTGCAAACAAAGGTTCTTGAAGGACTTCTTTTAATTCATCCAAATCCTCAGAAACTTCTCTTCCAAGAAGCTGAGACAATTCTTCATTATTTGGTTTGATGACTGTTGGTTTATGGGGTGATTCAAGAACAGCCTGAAGAGCCGCACCAGAGCAGTCCAAAACAACAGGCTTGCCAGCTTGATTAGCAAGTTCTACCAAGTTCGCATAGTAATCAACCGGAAGGCCAGCTGGCAGACTACCTGAGATAGCTACTACTTCAACTGACTCTAAGAGATTTTTGAAATGATCCAAAAAGCCTTTTTCTTCCTGTTCCAATACTTCAGGTCCTTTTTCAAGAACTTCTGTTTGGTTGTCTCCGTGAAGAATAGCGATACAGTTACGAGTTTCTCCTTGAATTGAGAAGAAATCTTTCTTAACATTATCATCGATATTTTCAACCAAAAACTCACCAAGTTTACCACCCACTAAACCAGTAGCAAGAACAGAATCTCCAAATTCTGAAAGTACTCGGGTAACATTGAGTCCCTTACCACCAGCCGTTTTGGTTACATCCACCACACGATTGACAGTATCAATCTTCAACTCATCCAAGGGATAGGAAATATCAATGGATGGGTTCATTGTGACTGTTAAAATCATAGGTCACCTCTTAGTCGTGGTATTCTCCGCGATCCCATTTTTCAAGGAATTCAGTGAAGAAGTTTGCGTCTGTTTGTCGATTATTGTGACTTTCAAGGTGTTCAATTTTCGCAATCAATTTTTTATTTTCTTCAGATGGTTTGTATTCAGCATGGATGAAAGCTTCGATGATATCACACATAAGCAATTCACCAGTAATCTTACCACCAAAACCAATAACGTTAGCGTTCAATTGTTCTTTAGCATAAAGGGCTGTTGTCATATCACGAACCAAGGCAGAACGAACACCAGGAACTTTATTTACAGCGTTGTTGATACCAACACCAGTACCACAGATACATACTCCAAGATCAGCTTGACCGCTAGTTACAGCTTCCCCTACTTTTTTACCAAAGATTGGGTAGTGAGTACGTGTATGGTCATATGTACCAAAGTCAATAACTTCATATCCTTTTGATTTCAAAAATTCTGAAACCGCCATTTTTTCATCTGTTACGATGTGGTCACATCCAATTGCAATTCTCATTAGTTATTCCCTCCGATTAATTATATAAATCTAATATCATTTATCCCTACTCAAGAAAAATCAAGATTAGCTTAGGAAGCGAGCTGCAAGCATAACTGAGGTTAGCTAAAGTGAGCTGACAACAGATTATCTTGATTTTTGAAGAGTATTAGCACATTTTATTCAACATATCGACCCTAATTTGGTGACGTCCTCCATCGTATTTACCGTTAACAAATCCTTTAGCGATGTTTTTAGCCAATTCATCACCGACAAGTTGTGCACCCATAGTGATCATACGTGAGTTGTTGTGACCACGAGTCATATAAGCTGAACGTTCGTCAGATACTTCTGCAGCAACCATTCCTTTGATCTTAGTTGCGACCATAAATGGACCAGCTCCATAAGCATCAATCACGATACCAAGGTTTTGTTCTTCTTTGTTTACTTCTGCAGCAACAGCGAGAGTCACATCAACAAAGTCTTGACCTTCAGCTGTAACATCCACAAGGTGGAAGTTTTCTTTTTCTAAGAAGTCTTTCACCACTTCTTTTAATCTCAAACCTGCAGCATCTGCACCGATAACAATAGACATATTGTATACTCCTTTTTATTTTTTCTAGGCTGGATTCCAGCAGTGTATTGGCTGTCTTTAAAAAACAGTCAATTAGTCCTCACAAACATAATATACTACTATTGTTTGAAAAAGTCAATAGTTTGTGTTTGTTTTTGTTGTTTATTTTTTTGATTTTTTATAAAACTTCTATCTCAAACCCTAATTCTTCAACCTGATTGGCTTCTAAGAGACGAACATTCTTCTTATCTTCTAAATGATTTTCTGCTGAATTTTAAGCAGACTATCATTTCTCTTTTTAGAATCAAAACGACGAGATTGTGGAATCTCTACAGGAACAATAGGTTGTTGCATTAAAATATCCTCCAATAGTTTTACTTTACTAATAGTATACAGGAGGTCTTCGTAACCGCCCAATAACGAAGTATATTGAAAGATCTCCAGACTAGAGAACTCACGGATAGTTCCTAATCTGGAGATTTCTTATTTGCACTTTTCTTGTACAACTTTATTCCATGGTAAATAAGCCTC
>NZ_VMKU01000118.1:0-5601 GCF_013276315.1 Streptococcus sp. 2741
AGCCGATGAATTATAACGATATAAAGCAACCCCTTGAATTATCAATATCTTCAAGGGGTTTTGTTGTGTTGTGAAATCAAAAAGGGGCAAAAAAGGGGCAGAATTAAAAAATAGTATCTAATTTATTGACCAGTTTATCCTCCATATCCTCAGTAGTATGAGAATAGATTTCCAAAGTCATCTTTGCATTTGAGTGTCCAACTCGATCCATTATTGATTTTATTGGGAGGCCAGACTCTGCTAAAAACGAAATATGAGAATGCCTAAAAATATGACTAGATAAGTTTTTTTCTATTTTAGCCTGTTTTCCATATTTTTTTAATATCTGTATGAAGCAAGCTATTGTTGTAGGTTGATTCCATTTTTCAAAACAGAAAATATAATCATCGCTTGACAATGGCTGGAAACGTTCGCTAAGTCGTACTATTTGTCTTTGAATAGCTTCTATGACACTCTCTGATACTTTGATTGTCCGTATTGAATTTGTAGTCTTTGGTAGCGTCTTGATTTTGTTTACTGAATCAAAATTACCTGTGATCTCAATTTTGTTGTTTTCGAAGTCTATATTCTTCAGTTGTAAGGCAGTTAACTCACCATATCTCATACCAGTTAATGCCAGCACAAGAACCATATCAGCGTACTTTTGGTGATATTCTCGACGATTAAGGACATCGACAAGTGCTTTTATTTCTTGCATGGTGAGAAAGTTGTTACGCTTTTTTTCCAGTTCTTCTAAAGTCTTTGGTTTTTGAGGAATCGTAGTATAATCGACCTCGTTGTTTTCAATGTAAGAGTATTGAACAGCGTAATTAAAGATACCTCTGAGCCTATGCCGTACTTTTTTAGCTGTAATATATCCGTTGCTTTCAATAATTTTTTCAATAGCCTCTTGAAGAAAACGCCTGTCAAGATTAGCAAGTATGGTATCGGATGGTATGATTTCCTTCATCTTCTTATCAACTGATTTACAATTATGTTTTGTTGATTCCTTTACTGTTTGCGCCCATGATTTATAGAAAAGGTTATAGATTTCTTCAAATGTAATGCTTTCTACTTGTTTTGTGCTGAGTTTTTTATTTATCTTTTCCTGCAGTAAGATAGCAGCTTGATTTCTTGCCTGGGGAGTTTTCTTCTCCATCGTGACTGAAACTTTTTTTAATTTCTCAGTATATGGATCTTTATATCGCTCAAAAAATTTGTATTTTCCGTTGGGAAGTTCTTCCATCCACATTGTATTTACCTCACTTTTTTGATAAAATGGGTATAGTAAAGAGGGCTTTTAATGCCTTTTACTATACTGGATATCCTCACACTCAGAGTCGCCAAACTTTGCGAGTGTGGGGATTTTTTTGAGTTGTTTCCAAAATGGAAACAGTTGGCAGCTCGTCAGATAATAACATAAGGTGTACCTCTTAGAAGTACACCAGACGATTTTATCCTTGACGAACAAGGCTTTTTTACATTCTTAGTGTATTTCTTTTTTTAATTTCTGTCAAACGTCAACTTATTTTAACGACTTATGTTTACTAGAATATGAAAAGAAAAGTAGTCGTATCAAATACGGCTACCATCACGTTATGGATCTAAAATCCAAACCTAAACTTTATGGAGCTAAACTCCTGATAGCTGTATTGTAATATAATTTTCAAAAAATATCAATTTTGCACAATAGACCTATGGGATGAGGTTGCTATTGGCGAATATGGGGGTGTTTTTGTTTATTTCAAGTATTTATAACTCAAAAAGGGAAGTAACAATTAAGCTACTTCCCTGGAGCGCAAAGGCTCAAAGTTTAAAAATATGAGGGTAAACCTCTAAGTAACTTAATTATAGTTCAATTTATAAATACTGTCAATAATCTACTCAAATCCTTTGAAGCTCTCTAAAATCTTATCTTTTGAGTCTGTAGCATTAAGCACTAAAACAACATAATTTCCGTAGATATAAGCAGGGTGTCCGATTAACTCTTTTTCTTTCTTAGCTTCTTTAAACATTGGGTTTTTATCGTAATATTCGTAAACCTCTACAGCAGTATCATCTTCTAAGATGAACCCTTTCCCTGATTCGGCTTGAATAAGACTAGCTTCTTTTGAGATTTCTTCTTTGATAGTGAAGCCATTGCTTTCTAGCGCTTTTTTAAAATCGTCTAAGCTAGTAGCCTTTTTAGAAGCAGATTTGTCGTTCGCTTTGGTTGCTCCGAGCTATCTTTGGTAGTTGATTGATTGTTAGAGCAGGCTACTAGAACAGTAGCAGTAAGCAAGATAGCTGACGTAGTGAGTAGTTTTTTCATTGGTATTCTCCTTTATTTCCGGTTTACGCAACTATTTCCATTTTGGAAACAGTTGGTTTTAATTTATACTCTTGGTTCATTACGGTGCCAATCATTAGGAAAACCTAAAGACTGGTTGATTACATTGATGTCTATAGAAGGCAGCTTTTTCTCTAGTTTGATAACTTTCTTTCTAAGAGTATTCCATAAAATGTTGAATTCTGCTTTACTAATAAAGCATTGAAGGCTAATAATTGTTGAATATACAGTTTTTCTACTGTCATCTCCCATCAAGATCTCTTCGTTATGAATCGTTTCCCAAAACGTACTATTAGAACGGCATCTGAAGTTTAATAAGCGATTATTGTGAGCGCATTTGTTTCGTACCTCGTTAATATTTTTTAGAAAAGATATCAAGGTTTCTGGTGGGAAAACATCGTTAAAGTCAGGTATGTTTGTGCGTATAAAACTTACTAAATCCCGTGCGATTTCATTTTGGAGTGAGTTCGGCAGGTTTTCAATAATCGTGCGTAAATCTCCAAACTCTAGATAATCAGTTAGTACCCAGATTGGGACATCTGAATGAGTATGTGCGTAGTGGTGAATGGAATTTCCTCTGTATCGCTTGTTTGTGTTTATGATTTTGGATAGTTTTGATACAATAAATCCCACGTCTAATATTTTATTATCTGCATAAGAATTGGTGTTTAAATAAGCGTATTTTTGACTGGGGTAGGCTTCGGCGAATCTGTGAGCAGTGATTGACTTGATATGGTGTTCAGCTTCAAGAATAGCTTGCAAAATGGCTCGTTTTACATCTTTGTCAAATGTATAGAGACTTGAAACTTCGTCAAATGTGACGCCGTCAATATAAGTGTCAGTACCAGGGTGTTGAAAAAACTTACTGTATCCATTGATAATATTGTAGTAATTGTTACTTAGCAGGTACTTAGCTGCTTTAGACTCATCTGTAATGGATAACCCTCTGATTTTTAGTGTTGCGATTTGTTCCTCGATTGTTTTAAACGGCTTCAAAAAAACTCCCCCATTCTAATTTAGAATGAAGGAGTTTTCCCGTATCGGTCCCCGTAGAGATCCCGACGCTTTTTCTCTAATGAATTCATTCTAAATGATTTTTTTTAAAAAGTCAACTGTTTTTTTAATATTTTTAAAAAAATAATTTTTTTATTCCCCTCTATACACCCCGATAACTGCATAAATCTTGATGTGTGTGTCTTCGGCTGGTGGGAAGTCTAGGGTGATGTCTTCGTACTTGTCATTGAGTGATACGAGGCGTAAGCGTCCGTTTTCGGTATAGATCTTTTTGAAGTAAGAACGGTCTCCGTATGCGATAACTGCTAGGTCTCCGTTGTAGGTGGTCAGTCCTTTGTCTACTAAATAGAGAATATCTCCATCTTGGTAGTCAGGCTGCATGGAGTCTCCGCTGACCTTAGTCGCAATGTCGTGACGTGGCGGTTGCTGGTCAACCTCTATAGTCTCTCTGTCTGTATCGTCGTACCCAAATCCATAGTTAAATCCAGAAGCTGCGGCTGTCTCAGATACAACCTCAACTTGGTACAAGTCGAGAACTTTCTCCGATACTTCGTTTATCTTCGTTTCTTCTTCGTTTTGACTCTCCCAAAGCTCCTCAGAGGTTCGAAGAACGATTTTTTTATTGTCAGTGTTTAATTTTCGAGCTGTATTTGTAATTTTTTCTAAAAGGGAGTCTGATTGTGCGGTAGAAATCTTGTTTTCAATAAGGTCAGATTTATTTATATTAAAATAGTTTGCCAAAAGTTCAATTTTACCAATCCGAGGATAAGTTATTCCTTTCAGCCAATCACGAACTGTAGTGTATTTTAAATCCAAGTCTGCGCATAATGTATTTCTGTCTACCCCTTTTTGCTTCATGTAAAAACTTAGATTATTGGCAAAAATTTCTTTATTTTCGACTGTCATTTCCGTCCCTCCTTATATAGTATATTTTACGGCAAAAACGCAAAAAAGTAAAGAATAAAATAAAAAATCGCGAAAAAAACGTAAAAAACACTTGACATTGCGGTTAAACCGCAGTATAATATAATCAAGCTTAAGGAAAAGGAGGTAAGGCAAATGATGGAACACATCATAAAAAGCCTAGCAACCAAGGACACTGCAACCGTCATCTTGGCACTAGGCTTAATCAGAGAAGCACGTTTGTGGCACAAACAAATCTTAGAACACAAACGTAAGCTTCAAAACAAAAAGTAGAGAAAGGGGCGACGCCCCAACCTCTACTTGATAGTGTACCATCATTTGCCGTGAAAAGCAATGAGTGAAGAAACTGGATTGATAATCCTAGCAGGATTTGTGATTGTATCTTTTACTATTCGTCAGATAGTGAAGTGCCGATGTGATAAACAAGGGAAGGAGTAGAAAAATGGAAAGTGTTGAAATTGTTGAACTAATAAAAGTTACATTTAAACGGGGGAAAGGAACAGAAGATGATCCGATTAGAGTTGTAACTCAGTATTGGGACAAAGAAAATGTATTAATCTTTGAGAAAGATTAATTATCTCTTCTTTCGATAGAATTTCGGTAGGAATCAGGTAATAGGTTATATATGTCTAGAATTTTTTTAGGTTGTGTGATTCGATTATCTACAATCAAGTTGATAAAACTTAACAATGATAAAGCTAACTCTTTGTTATCTTTTATGTCTATTTGACCTGGATGTACAGCATTATTCCCTATTACTCTAACACTGTCTAGCATTTGTTGGATTTCTATTGGCATTCCTTTAGAGACAAGACTTCCAATTTGGGTATTTAAATCTTTACCTTGTGCGTTTAAATGAGCAACAAGCTTTTCAATAGCTAGACGGGATAGAGCTGCAGAAGCTCTAGGCGATATATTTAGAACTTCTCCAGCTTCAATATAGATTTCTTTCACATCATCAGGCATATCATTATTAGGTTTAGGTACTCCTTCGGCAACATTTGGGAAAATTAATGTCGACGTTGCATCGCTTGTGTTTAATACTATCCTGGAGCCATACGTTATTTGGATTTCATTTGTTATCCAAATAGAAAATTGATTACAAGCCTGACATTGTGCAATTATAATAAATTTGATAGATTCTTTGTAATCTCTATTGATATCAATAGGATTATAAGTCCATAAATGGGAAGAGAAACCTGAACATACAGGGCATTGAAATGATTTTGAATTGCCTGCGAAGCGACTGCCTAGGCTTAATTTAGAAAGATCAAATGACATATTTTTTCTCCAATCGTTTTATTTTGATTATACCACATTTGAAAGGGGGGTGAGAAAATGAGACCAAGACGATA
>NZ_VMKU01000119.1:0-3683 GCF_013276315.1 Streptococcus sp. 2741
GATATTATCTTCGTATCTTGGCCTTTCTTTAAACTTCATACTCTTCGAAAATCTCTTCAAACCACGTCAGCTTCGCCTTACCGTATGTATGGTTACTGACTTCGTCAGTTTCATCTACAACCTCAAAACAGTGTTTTGAGCAGCCTACGGCTAGCTTCTTAGTTTGCACTTTGATTTTCATTGAGTATAAAAAGAATCCGCTTTGGGCGGATTTTTCTAGAAAGGAATCATTATGGATCAACTGCAGATTAAGGATTTGGAAATTTTTGCCTATCATGGTCTTTTTCCCAGTGAGAAGGAATTGGGGCAGAAGTTTGTCGTTTCAGCTATCCTATCCTATGATATGACCAAGGCAGCGACAGATTTGGATTTAGCAGCCTCTGTCCATTACGGAGAATTGTGCCAGCAGTGGACGACTTGGTTTCAGGAAACGAGTGAGGATTTGATTGAAACGGTAGCCTATAAACTGGTAGAACGTACTTTTGAGACCTATCCTCTTGTCCAAGAAATCAAGTTGGAACTGAAAAAGCCTTGGGCGCCAGTGCATTTGCCACTAGATACATGCTCAGTAACCATCCATCGCCGTAAGCAACGAGCCTTTATCGCCCTAGGAAGCAACATGGGAGATAAGCAAGCAAACTTGAAACAAGCCATTGATAAACTGCGAAATCGAGGTATCCATATTCTCAAAGAATCCAGTGTCTTAGCGACGGAGCCTTGGGGTGGTGTGGAGCAGGATAGCTTTGCTAATCAGGTGGTTGAGGTAGAAACATGGTTGCCTGCCCCAGTCTTGTTAGAAACATTGTTGGCTATTGAGACAGAGATGGGACGGGTGCGAGAAGTGCATTGGGGACCTCGTTTGATTGATTTGGACTTGCTCTTTGTGGAGGACCAGGCCATTTATACAGATGAGCTTATCTTGCCCCATCCTTACATAGCAGAACGCCTTTTTGTTCTTGAGTCTCTACAAGAAATTGCGCCTCATTTTATCCATCCGACATTAAAGCAACCTATTCGCAACTTGTATAATGCTTGGAAACAATAGAAAAAACTCTAGTTTTCAGTCACTTGCAACTGAAGGCTAGAGTTTTTATACTCTTCGAAAATCTCTTCAAACCACGTCAGCTTCCATCTGCAACCTCAAANNTGCGGCTAGCTTCCTAGTTGGCTCTTTGATTTTCATTGAGTATTAAAATAGGTCATTTTCTTCTGGGAGGAGGATAGTCTCTCTACCGTCCATATCTAAAACCAGTACTTTCGGGGGATACAGAGGGTCGAAAGGATGGTTAAAGTCAAAATCAATGGCTGTAGGGAGGTGTTGGCTTGAAAAGTGGAAGGTAATTTTTCCATGGTTATTAAGCAATTGAAACTCAAGTTCTTCTTCCAATTCAAAGACATTTTTTAAGAAATGGTCGATGATATACCAAAAAGAGTCAATAACGTCATCAGGCAAACTGGTAACAATGCCAAAACTAGCAGACCGCATGTGGGCATTGGTAAAAGCCATATCTCTGCCCCCTTTCTTTTCCCTTATCATACAACAAATAGGATTAAAAATCAAGAAAAGGTAATTTTTTGAAAAGGATTTTAGCTACAGGGAAAAATAAGGAAAAAATCCCAAAAATCTCCCGAAGTTAATAGGTAAATTCCCAAATTAACTTGATTATATAACTTTCAGTTACTTTGAGAAGTTACCGAAAAATATTTTTCATATCTATTGACTTTTAGGGGTGAAATTTGGTATGATAGTAAGCGGTATTGTTTACCCCATTTGAAAGGCCCCGGAACCTTCCAAATACTTTTCGATGGGAAGGAACACCCATCACCGTAAACAAAAATCGAACTATATATAGGAGAAATCATGAACAAAACAACATTTATGGCTAAACCAGGCCAAGTTGAACGTAAATGGTACGTAGTTGACGCAACTGATGTACCACTTGGACGTCTTTCTGCAGTAGTTGCTAGCGTACTTCGCGGAAAAAACAAACCAACATTTACACCACACACTGATACAGGTGACTTTGTGATTGTTATCAATGCTGAAAAAGTTAAATTAACTGGTAAAAAAGTAACTGATAAAATCTACTACACTCACTCAAACCACCCAGGTGGATTGAAACAAATCTCTGCAGGTGAACTTCGTTCTAAAAATGCAGTACGTTTGATCGAGAAATCAGTTAAAGGTATGCTTCCACACAATACACTTGGACGCGCTCAAGGTATGAAGTTGAAAGTATTTGTTGGAGCTGAGCACACTCATGCTGCACAACAACCAGAAGTTCTTGACATTTCAGGACTTATCTAAGGAAAGGAACAAATAAAGTATGTCACAAGCACAATATGCAGGTACTGGACGTCGTAAAAACGCTGTTGCACGCGTTCGCCTTGTTCCAGGAACTGGTAAAATCACTGTTAACAAAAAAGATGTTGAAGAGTACATCCCACACGCTGACCTTCGTCTTGTCATCAACCAACCATTCGCAGTTACTTCAACTGTAGGTTCATACGACGTTTTCGTTAATGTTGTAGGTGGTGGATACGCTGGTCAATCAGGAGCTATCCGTCACGGTATCGCTCGTGCCCTTCTTCAAGTAGACCCAGACTTCCGCGATTCATTGAAACGTGCAGGACTTCTTACACGTGACTCACGTAAAGTTGAACGTAAGAAACCAGGTCTTAAGAAAGCTCGTAAAGCATCACAATTTAGTAAACGTTAATTCGAAAGAATTACTATACTTATACAGAGCACCTTTCGGGGTGTTCTTTTTTTATACTTTCTTACTAAATTGGTGCAATTGACACAGTTGTTGCGACTTTATACTCTTCGAAAATCTTTTCAAACCACGTCAGCTCTATCTGCAACCTCAAAACAGTGTTTTGAGCAACCTNNTGATTTTCATTGAGTAGTAGTCTCTCATGTTTGTTTAGCGTCTAAAAGAGACATTTGAGAAGATTGAAAACAGTTCTCTCTTTTCTCCTAGTATAATGATTGGTAGGAAGGGAGAGAAAAGATGAAAACAATGAGAATCTTATTTTTGTTAGCTTTAATTCAAATCAGTTTGAGTAGCTGTTTTCTATGGAAGGAATGCATCTTGTCCTTTAAACAAAGTACAGCTTTTTTCATCGGAAGTATGGTCTTCGTTTCAGGAATCTGTGCTGGAGTAAATTATCTTTATACCCGTAAGCAAGAAGTCCATAGTGTCCTAGCCAGTAAGAAGTCAGTGAAGCTTTTTTACAGTATGTTACTCTTAATTAATTTATTAGGAGCTGTCCTTGTCTTGTCAGATAACTTGTTCATTAAAAATACGCTGCAGCAAGAATTAGTTGACTTTTTATTGCCATCCTTTTTCTTTCTATTTGGGCTAGATTTGCTGATTTTTTTACCCTTGAAAAAATACATGCGCGATTTTCTTGCTATGCTAGACAGAAAAAAGACAGTGTTGGTGACTATTTTAGCAACACTTCTCTTTTTAAGAAATCCAATGACCATTGTCTCTCTTCTGATGTATATTGGACTGGGTTTGTTTTTTGCAGCCTATCTTGTCCCAAATTCGGTCAAGAAGGAAGTTTCCTTTTATGGTCATATTTTCCGAGATCTTGTATTGGTCATTGCTACGCTCATTTTCTTTTAGAGAAAGCTTGTTTTTATGGATGTTATGATGGTAATACTCTTCGAAAAT
>NZ_VMKU01000012.1:0-18853 GCF_013276315.1 Streptococcus sp. 2741
GGATTAGAAAAGTCAACCTGAATCTTCCTGTTCCTTATGAACCACCTAGAAAAAAAGCGTCGTTAATGATGCATTAAAGAACAGTTGAGATGAAAAAATCGTGTGACGCACCAAGGGAGGAGTCTGCCCTTTTGAGGAAATCTAGCGAGGAAAAACGATACTGGAACAGCAGAAAGTAAAACTGACCTCATAAGGAGGAAGAAAGTGGCTCATGAGGTCAGGGGTTTTGTAAGTTACATCTAGTTGAGAGAGGTATGAATGATTTGGGGGAAATCCTAATTTTTTTCTTACTGTTTTAATCCCTTTATTTATGGTAAAATAAGACTATTAAGTTTAAAGAGGATTCCCTATGAAATTACAAAAACCAAAAGGAACGCAGGATATTTTACCTGCTGAATCTGCCAAATGGCAGTACGTTGAGGGCTTTGCCCGTGAGATTTTCAAGCGCTATAACTATGCGGAAGTGCGCACGCCTATTTTTGAGCATTACGAGGTCATCAGTCGCTCTGTCGGAGATACAACGGATATCGTAACTAAGGAAATGTACGACTTCTATGACAAGGGTGACCGCCATATTACCCTCCGTCCAGAAGGAACAGCGCCAGTTGTCCGTTCCTACGTGGAAAATAAACTCTTCGCCCCAGAAGTGCAAAAGCCAAGTAAGTTCTACTACATGGGCCCTATGTTCCGCTATGAGCGTCCACAGGCAGGGCGTTTACGCCAGTTCCACCAGATTGGTGTTGAGTGTTTTGGCTCTAGCAATCCAGCTACCGATGTGGAAACCATCGCGATGGCAGCCCATTTCTTGAAAGAAATCGGCATCCAAGGTGTCAAATTACATCTTAACACTCTTGGAAATCCTGAGAGCCGTGCGTCCTACCGTCAAGCCTTGATTGACTATTTGACACCGCTCAAGGAGACCTTGTCTAAGGATAGCCAACGTCGTTTGGAGGAAAATCCTCTCCGTGTCTTGGACTCTAAGGAAAAAGAAGACAAGGTAGCAGTAGAGAATGCACCGTCTATCTTGGACTTCCTTGATGAAGAAAGTCAAGCTCATTTTGATGCTGTGCGTCAGATGTTGGAAAATCTTGGAGTAGACTATATCGTCGATACCAATATGGTGCGTGGTCTGGACTACTACAACCACACCATTTTCGAGTTTATCACTGAGATTGAGGGCAATGACCTGACAGTCTGTGCGGGTGGTCGCTACGATGGTTTGGTTGCTTACTTTGGAGGTCCTGAAACTGCTGGCTTTGGTTTTGGACTTGGTGTAGAGCGCCTGCTTCTCATTCTTGAAAAGCAAGGTGTGGCCCTCCCTATCGAAAACGCCCTAGATGTCTATATCGCAGTCTTGGGTCAAGGAGCAAATGTCAAGGCCTTGGAATTGGTACAGGCTCTTCGCCAACAAGGATTCAAAGCAGAGCGTGATTACCTCAACCGTAAGCTCAAAGCTCAGTTCAAGTCAGCTGATGTCTTTGCGGCTAAGACCCTCATCACCCTAGGAGAGAGTGAAGTCGAAAGCGGACAAGTAACGGTTAAGAACAACCAAACCCGAGAAGAAGTGCAAGTGTCGCTTGAGACAATCAGCCAAAACTTCTCAGAAATCTTTGAAAAACTAGGATTTTATACTCAATGAAANNCGTGGTTTGAAGAGATTTTAGAAGAGTATTAATGATAGATAAAGTGGTCAGGAACTTACTCCTGACCTTTTTCCTTTGCAAAATGACAAAAATCATACACTTTTTGACAACTATACTTGTCAAAAAGAAAAAGATGTGTTACAATGTAAGCAAGGTAAGAGAAAAGAAGAAAGGAGCTATGATGTGGGTACTAGGATTTATACTATTTCTGATTTTCTTTTATTCTAATGATTCTAAAAAAATCAAGAAACTAGAGAAGAAAATCAAAAGACTTGAGCGAAAAGAGAAAGGAAACGCAGAAATGTCGAGATTATTACAAGAAATGATTGGAAAGGAACCAATTATAACGGGAGTGTATATTGGGCCAGATAACTGGGAAGTTGTGGATGTTGATGAGGAATGGGTAAAGCTACGACGTGTAGATAATACGGGAAAAGAAAAATTCAAGTTGCAACGTATTGAAGATATCCAAACCGTTGAATTTGACGGAGAGTAGGTGTGTAACGTGCAACTAAAAAATCGTCTAAAAGAGCTTCGAGCTCGCGATGGTCTCAATCAAACCGACCTAGCCAAACTGGCAGGGGTTTCCAGACAGACCATTAGCCTACTAGAACGGGATGAGTACACCCCATCCATTATCATTGCCCTGAAAATATCTCAAATTTTCAACGAAACAGTCGAATCGGTATTTCGTTTGGAGGAGGACGAGTGATGAACAAGTATAAAGTGATTTATTACATGAGTGTTCTTGCCCTCATTGTGAATGCTTTCGTTATGATTGGAACATTACTGGGGTGGTTCTATTTTGTTGAAAGTAAGTATTTGTTTTGGCTTAATTTAGCCCTCTTGTCCATTTTCAATCGGTTGAAGAAAAAGGAGAACAATGATGAACAAGTATAAAGTGATCTATTATGTAGTTGCCATAGCTCTATTAGTCAGCGTGTGTCTACTAATTGGAACAAATCTAGGATGGTTTGATCTCTATTACAGCGACCAATTTATCTGGGTCTATTTTGCCCTCATCCCAGTCGTTGACTGGATTGAAAAGAAATCCAAAAATCTAGCAAGTGAATAAGGAGAATGAATATGGAAAAGAAAAAGAAACGTGGATTGTTGTTTTTAATGGTTGTTGTCTTGGGATTTTTCTTGGGCAGTTTTGTAGGGATGTTTAAGGCTGTTGCCGAATCCCACGGAATTATGTTAGATGTAAAACCCTTGATACCATGGATATCAGCTATTTGTTTAGTGTTAGGTTTCATTAGCATTCTTTTGACTTTCAATTTCTTAAAGAAAAGCAGAAAATTTCATTCCTTGTATCAAGAGGAAATGGATGATGATCTGAATGAAACCTATTATGTGCAAATGTATCGGAATCTCGAGTTTGGAACCATTGCTTTTAATATTGCAAGTGTAGCGATTTTATTGGCTCTTTTCATCTCAGGTAGTGAAGCAATTGTACTAAATGGAAGCCATCTAACCTTATCTCTTTCTTTTTTGGCATTAGTGCTGATTTTCAGTGTTCAAAAATATCTTTTTAAGACCATTGCGATTGTTCGTCAGTTTGATTTGGCATTTTTCTCAACACCAAAGGATGTCTTAGAGTATGTAAATTCTTATGATGAAGGGGAGCGTCAGGCTAATTTGGAACAGAGTTTTCGGATTTTATTCCAATTAAATCAGTATGTCTTACCAGTCTTATATGTTTTTCTTTTTATCATTTCTTTCTTGACAGGAGAGATTCAGTTACTAGCCTTCTTGCTTGTAGGAGCTATCCATATTTATATCAATGTGATGCAGTTACCTATGGTAAAACGCTATTTCAAATAAAGGAGTTTCTATGATTCGTGTTGAAAATGTAAGTAAAAGTTTTGGGAGCAAAAAAGCTCTTCATCAGATTTCTTTTGAGATTAAGGAGGGTGAAATCTTTGGTTTTCTGGGACCTTCTGGCTCAGGCAAAACAACCATGATCAATGTCTTAACAGGACAGTTGGCTGCAGATCAAGGTAAAACAGTTTTGCTAGGCAAGAATTCTCAAGATTTAACCTCAAATGATTTGGAACAAATTGGTATTGTGAGTGATGGCAGTAGTTTTTATGAAAAGATGAGTCTTTATAAAAATCTTCTCATCTATGCTAAGTTATATGGCCTCAAGGCAGATAGAGTAGTTCAGGTGCTTCAACAGGTTGGATTGGCAGATGCTAAAGATATTATCGCAGAAAAACTATCTACAGGAATGAAACAACGAATGTTCTTGGCTCGTGCCCTTCTTAATGCACCTAAGATTCTCTTCCTTGATGAGCCAACCAGTGGCTTAGACCCTACAACATCTAAGATGATTCATACCCTACTTCAAGAATTAAAGCATGCGGGGACAACTATCTTTCTGACCACGCATGATATGAATGAAGCAACTCTGCTTTGTGATCGCTTATCTCTTTTAAATAAGGGTAATTTAATAGAGTATGGAAGTCCGCAAGATATTATCCAGAAGTACCATGTGGATAAGAAAGTACGTGTAGCTTATAAAGATGGACGAGAACAGATAGTTCCATTTGAAGAATTGCCACATTTAGACACGACAGATTTGATGGTGGTTCACTCTTGTGAGCCAACTCTAGAAGAAATCTTTATCAGATTGACAGGAGAAAAGTTAGATGTTTAGAAAATTAAATGCCCTACTATGGTTAAGAGTGCAAGTTCTTATTAGCAATTCAACTTTGTTAGCGACTTTATTGATGCCTTTTGGTATTGCTGTTTTATATAATGAATTTTTAAATAAGAATGGACAATTGAGCCTATTTTTACTATCTGCTAGCTTGACGATGGTCTTGAGCATGGGAAGTGGTTATATGGTATCGATTATGATGGCAGAAGATAAGGAAAAACGAAATCTTAAATCACTCCTCCTAAGTGGTGTGACAGCAACAGAATATACTTTCAGTATGCTCGTTCTCCCTATTCTGATAATGTTACTTGCTATGATTGTGCTTCCCATCTATCTTAAAGTAGATCTATCAGGTTATTTATTTGCCTACGTTATCTATTTGCTCCTAGCAACTATTAGTATTATTTTTCTCAACCTTCTAATCGGTGCGGTGTCAGATACTCAATCTAAAGCGCAAGTTTATAGTATCTTCCCTATGTTAATTGTCTCTTTTTTACCTATGATTGCTTCTCAAAATGATACGGTTCAAAAAGTGTTGGATTACTCGTTCGTTGGTCCTATTGTAAATCTTTTAAATAAAAAAGGTGGAGAAATATCTTTTTCTAACATCGGTATGTTACTTGCCTGGGTACTTGTGTTAGGAATAGCGAACCTCTTTGTATTGAAAAATAGCTATAAAGCAAGATAGGAGATCTATATGAAATTACTTAAAAACCTGGGCTGGTTTTTTCTAGCCATTCTATCCTTTTTATTCATCTATGGCTTCATTCAGGTACTCGCGACTACGTCGCTTGCCTTAGGCGCTTCACCCTATGCTGTGACCTTGCTCTATGTGGCCTTGGCTGGAGTTTATGTGTACGGTATTTACAAATGGTATCAGAAAGGTCCTGTTCGTATTGAGAAGAGTGGCTTCAACCGATTTATTTGGCTCCCTGCCTTGGTTTGGTTCTTATCTCTTGTTGTCCAGTTTTTCTTGCCAAATGATCCTTCAGTAAATCAGCAAATAGCGATAGACTTGACCTTGTCTCAACCACTTTTCTCATTCTTTGCGGTCGTTATTTTTGCTCCTTTGACGGAAGAACTTATCTTTAGAGGGATGTTAGCACGCTACCTCTTTCCTAAGCAGGACAATAGTAAACAAACTCTGATTTTTCTTCTGGTATCGAGTGTTTTGTTTGCCTTGATTCATTTCCCAGGTGATGTGCAACAATTTTTTGTCTATTTTAGCCTTGGTTTTAGTTTGGGCTTGGCTTATATTAGCAGAAAAGGTCTGGTCTACAGTATTTCTCTTCACGCTTTGAATAATTTAGTCGGCTTTTTGATGATTCTCATGCTATAATAGAGTCAGGAGGTCACATGAAACGAGTAATTTTATTAGCAGTGATTCAAGCAGTCGTTCTATTTTTCATCATTGGGGCGCTAGCTTATGCCTTCAAAGGCGATTTCTTCTATAACTATCTAGCAGTTGTCTTTGCCCCTATTGCAGGTGTCTTGCGTTTTGGGACAGCTTACATAACGGAAATTGTCTTGCCTCGAAAGGCAGCTGAAATTGCTGAAAAGCGTAAAGCAGGCAACAATTCAAAATAAAAGAGTCCGGTGAAGTTCATCGGATTTTTTGTATGGGCGTTAATTTTTAGGGACTTTACCTGATTTTTAAAGACTGGCAAACTTTTCTGCTGATTTTCATGAAGAGCCTGCGCTTTTATGGTAAAATAGTAACAGAATAAAAGAGGAGAGAAAACATGAAACGTAGTATGTATGCTGGTCGTGTTCGTGAGGAACACATCGGACAAGAAATAACCTTGAAAGGATGGGTTGGCCGTCGTCGTGACCTTGGTGGTTTGATCTTTATTGACCTTCGTGACCGTGAAGGAATCATGCAGTTGGTTATCAATCCTGAAAAAGTATCTGCCGAGGTTATGGCAACAGCTGAAAGCCTTCGTAGCGAATTTGTTATCGAGGTGACTGGACAGGTCGCTGCGCGTGAGCAAGCCAATGATAAGTTGCCAACTGGTGCGGTTGAGTTAAATGTAACAGCTCTGATAGTGCTCAATACAGCAAAAACAACACCATTTGAGATTAAGGATGGGATTGAGGCCAATGACGATACGCGTTTGCGTTACCGTTACCTTGACCTTCGTCGTCCAGAAATGTTGGAAAATCTTAAACTTCGTGCTAAGGTGACCCATTCTATCCGCAACTACTTGGATGAGTTGGAGTTTATCGACGTGGAGACACCATTCCTTTCTAAGTCAACGCCAGAAGGGGCGCGTGACTATTTAGTGCCGTCTCGTGTTAATAAAGGGCATTTTTACGCTCTTCCTCAAAGTCCACAAATCACTAAGCAATTGTTGATGAATGCTGGTTTTGACCGTTACTACCAAATCGTCAAATGTTTCCGTGATGAGGACTTGCGTGGAGATCGTCAACCTGAGTTTACCCAGGTCGACTTGGAAACATCTTTCCTTACGGAGCAAGAAATCCAAGATATTACAGAAGGTTTGATTGCGCGCGTGATGAAAGAGACTAAAGGCATCGAAGTCACTCTGCCTTTCCCACGTATGAAGTATGATGACGCTATGGCTCGTTACGGTTCTGACAAGCCTGATACTCGTTTTGACATGTTGCTTCAGGACTTGACAGAAGTAGTCAAAGGTGTAGACTTTAAAGTCTTTTCAGAAGCACCTGCTGTAAAAGCCATTGTGGTCAAAGGAGCTGCGGACAACTATTCACGTAAAGACATCGACAAGATGACAGAAGTAGCCAAACAGTATGGTGCCAAAGGTCTTGCTTGGGTTAAGGTTGTTGATGGAGAATTAAATGGACCAGTTGCTAAGTTCTTGACTAACATCCAAGCAGAATTGACAGCAGCACTTGCGCTTGAAGATAAGGACTTGGTTCTCTTTGTGGCAGATACGCTTGAAGTGGCTAATGCAACGCTTGGTGCCCTTCGTGGACGTATTGCCAAAGAGCTTGGTTTGATTGATAGCGATAAATTCAACTTCCTTTGGGTGGTTGACTGGCCAATGTTTGAATGGTCTGAAGAAGAAGGCCGCTACATGAGCGCCCACCATCCATTCACACTTCCACAGGAAGAAACAGCTCACGAATTAGAAGGTGATTTGGCTAAGGTTCGTGCCATTGCTTACGATATCGTCTTGAACGGTTATGAGCTTGGTGGTGGTAGCCTTCGTATCAACCAAAAAGACCTTCAAGAACGTATGTTCAAGGCTCTTGGTTTCTCAGCCGAAGAAGCAAATGACCAGTTTGGCTTCCTTCTTGAAGCCATGGACTATGGTTTCCCACCACACGGTGGTTTGGCTATCGGGCTTGACCGCTTTGTCATGCTCTTAGCTGGAGAAGAAAATATCCGTGAAGTTATTGCCTTCCCTAAGAACAATAAAGCAACTGACCCAATGACACAAGCTCCATCAACAGTCGCTCTCAAACAACTAGAGGAACTCAGCTTACAAGTAGAAGAAGATGAAACAAGCAAAACGAATTAAGCGGTGGCGCTATTATCTGCGCCGCTTTGCTTATCAGATAAAAATTTTACGTGTCTTACAAAGTATCTCTCGAGAAAAGTATGATGAGAAGATTTCGGCCTCTCTGGTCTATGGTTTTTTATCAGCAGTGGCGGTCAATTTCTTTTTCCAACCAGGGCATGTGTATTCGAGTGGTGCGACAGGTCTGGCACAGATTATCTCTGCTTTGAGTAATCACTGGTTTGGTTTTCATATTCCGATTTCGCTAACCTTCTACGCCATTAACTTCCCTTTGATGGTCTTAGCTTGGTATCAGATTGGCCATAAGTTCACCGTCTTTACCTTTATCACGGTATCTATGAGTTCCTTCTTTATCCAGTTTGTCCCTGTGGCAACCTTGACGGAGGATCCCATTATCAATGCCCTTTTTGGGGGTGTTGTCATGGGCTTGGGGATTGGTTTTGCTCTTCGAAACAATATCTCCAGTGGTGGAACGGATATCGTCAGTCTGACCATTCGTAAGAAAACGGGTAAGAACGTTGGTAGTATTTCTTTCTTGGTAAATGGGACTATCATGCTGATAGCTGGTTTGACCTTTGGTTGGAAATACGCTCTTTACTCTATGATTACCATCTTTGTCTCTAGCCGTGTGACAGACGCCGTCTTTACCAAGCAAAAACGTATGCAGGCTATGATTGTGACCAATCATCCAGACAAGGTAATTGAAAAAATCCATAAAAAATTGCACCGCGGAGCAACCATGATCCACGATGCAGAAGGAACCTATAATCACGAGAGAAAGGCAGTTCTAATCACTGTCATTACACGTGCAGAGTTTAATGAATTTAAACAGATTATGACACAAGTGGATCCAAGCGCCTTTGTCTCTGTCTCGGAAAATGTTCATATTCTAGGAAGGTTTGTTGAGATAGATAATTAGTGACCAAAAAAACCAGCGTGAGCTGGTTTTTATTTTTCTATAATTTTATGGGCAATCAACTGGCGGTAACAAATTTGTTTATTGCTTTTAGCATCGTTGATAATCTGAAGAATCGTTTCAAATGATGTTTGACCAAGTTCTAGGCTATTGATATCGACATAGGCTGCCAAGTTGAGCTTGGGATTAACCGAGTCAAAGCTGAGAACAGGGACATCCAGCTGGTGTTTGGCAATATAGTTACAAACACCTTCAGCTAGGAGGCTATCGGTTGTGATGATAGCATCAATTTGTGGATCGTGCTTGAATAATCGCTTGCTAAATTTATAGCCCTTTTCTTCCAGAAACTCGTCGGCAAAGTAGATGCGATTGTTGTCAGTGGTAAGTTTGTAATGCTTAAGCGCCTGTTCATAGCCTGTTAAACGGTCTTTGGTCACGAAGAGCTTTTTGCTTCCTCCGATAAAAGCAATACGATTGCAGCCTTTTTTGATGAAATATTCGGTTGCATCAAAACCAGCTTGAACATTGTCGTTGTCTACAAGTGGGATGAAAGGAGATAGAGATTTACCTAAGATAAGGAAGGGGAACTGTTCTTCTGCTACGAGTTTTACGAGAGGGTCTTCTTCTTGGGCATAGAGAAAGATTAGTCCATCTACACGCTTGCCGTAGACCATTTGTGAAATAGCGTTGAGGCGCTCCTTCTCATCTTTCCCTGTTGCTATCTGAATGGCATAGTGGTTTTCAGATGCGACTTGAGAGATGCCACGTAGAACCGATGGAAAGAAAGGATTCTGGTAGAAGGCGTCTGAGTCATCAGGAAGAACCAAACCAATCACCTGAGTATAGCTACTTACCAAGCTGCGAGCATTGAGGTTGGGATGGTAATTGAGCTCCTTCATAGCCTTGCGAACGCGTTTTTTTGTTTCGTCGCTAATGGTTGATTTATTTTGAATAACACGGGTTACGGTTGAAGGTGAAACACCAGCAGCCTTGGCCACGTCTTTAATCGTAACGGGCATAAAAATCTCCTATTTATGGTAATCTGGATCACGGAAATGTGTTTTATAAAAGATAGTGACCAGATACAGAACAAAAAGAATGTTTTGTACAGTAATCAGGGTTGACATATTTTGGCCAAATAATCCCAAAATAAGCGTAATCAGAGTCGGCAATCCTAAACAGTTCAAGATAAAATGATAGCACTCTTTAAAGGTTCTAAATGAAAAGAGTCGGGATTTCTTAGTGATATAAAGGAGAAGACTCGCCCCTAGAGAGACGATAAAGAAATTCAAACCAAAGAGGAAGCTCGCACCGAGAACTAGGAAGAGACTGATATAGACACGATTCTGCTGGTACCAGTCTTTAGAAATTGCTTGGGTCAAGCTGTCTTTGCTTTTGAAACTCTCAGTCTGAATAGCTCGGTAATAGATGCGTGTCAACTCTTTACTTTCCTTGCTGATGACCAGTTCTTTTGTGTCGAAATGCAGTTGCAAGTCCTTAGGTAATTCCTTGCTTTGACTGGGGCTAATCACAAGAGAAGGCGTTTGATTGGCAGTTCCTGTATAAGTTAGCTTACCATCAACAATTCTAGCATGTTCAGAGAGATCCTGGACAACCTCATCTGTCAATGGTTCATAGACATTATCGATAAAGGTTTCTAGCGGATAAGTCTCCTGGGAGCTGTTTTGGATGGCAATGGGTACCATAGACAAGCTGATAAGGAAGATACTGGTAAAGAGTAGTTGAAACCAGTTGAGCCCGAAACGTTTGGACAGGGGCTTACGAAATCCCCAAATACTTGAAAAATAAGAAAATGGATATGGAAGCATAGGTATCTTTCTAAAAGGTGTTTTCTATATGAGTATTATTATATAGTTAAATTCGCTTTATTTCAAGTCTAGGAGAAAAATTGCTTGTTGTAAGGACATTACTTACAGTGACAATCGCTAATAGTCAATGAAAATCAAAGTACAAACTAGGAAGCTAGTCGCAGGTTGCTCAAAGCACAACTTTGAGGTTGCAGATGGAAGCTGACGTGGTTTGAAGAGATTTTAGAAGAGTATAAAATGAAAAAGGGTGGCGGGGATAAATTATCCCTTGTCGCCACCACTTGTAAGTCCTGAAACAAAGTTCTTTTGTAGGAAGAAGAAGAGAATACAGATTGGAAGGGCGATGAGGATAGCACCTGCTGAGAAGTAGGCAATCTTCATGTTTTTCGCATTGTTAACGAAGGTTTGGAGACCTACGGCAACAGTAAAGTATTCTTTCTCACGAAGCAAGAAACTAGAGAGGATGTAGTCCCCGAAAGGTCCCATGAAGGCCCAGAGAGCTTGTACGGCAACCATTGGGCGAACAAGTGGAAGAACAATTTGCCAGAAGCGGCGGAAGTGTCCTGCACCGTCTAGTTTTGCAGATTCGTCTAAAGACATTGGCACTGTATCGAAGTAGCCTTTCATGAGCCAAGTATTCATCGGGATACCACCACCAACGTAGAGGAAGATGAGGAACCAGCTGTGGTTAAGGGCGTTCAACATAAGCGCCATAACGAAGAAGGCTGTCAAAGCGGCCATAGTTGGCACCATTTGGATAATCAAGAAGAAGACCAAACTTTGTTTACGAGCCAAGAAGTTGTAACGGCTGTAGGCATAACCAGCAAGTACGATGATACTTGTTTGAACAGCCATGGTAATCAAGGCAATGATCAAGGTGTTGAGGTACCAAGTACCGTACAAGGTTTCAGTGAAGAGGCCTTGGAAGTTAGCAAAACTAAAGTCGACGTTGCTGTCTAGTTTAAAGGCTACTACGTTACCAGTCTTGAAGGCTGACATAATGGTAATCAAAAGTGGATAGATAATGACAATTGATAGACCAATCAGGTAAAGGTATGTAAGGCTTTGAGTCAGTCTACGTTTGAGTTTAATTGAGTTATTCATCTTAGACGTCCTCCATATCAAATGCGTGTAGTTTCTTGAATGCGATCATAGAGATTGAGATGACAATGATAGAGATAATCAAGGTGACAGCTGCCGCCATTGAGTATTGAGGAGATGTACCTGTTGTCAAACGGTAAATCCATGAAATCAAGATATCGGTTGAACCAGCTCCACCACCGACACTACCAGGTCCTCCAGCGTTGAAGAGGTACATGATAGAGAAGTTGTTAAAGTTGAAGGTGTATTGGCTAATCAAAGTAGGTGCCGCAACAGCCAAGATCATTGGGAAAGTGATGTTGCGGAATTTTTGCCAAGCATTGGCACCGTCAATATAAGCTGCTTCGTAAAGGTCGTTAGGAATAGATTGCAAGATACCCAAGGTCAGAACGTAGATGTATGGGAATCCAAGCCAACCTTGCATCATAATCAAGGCAATCTTAGTCCAAGTTGGGTCTGTTTTCCAGGGAATAAGAGCGCCATCAAGGAAAGGAAGGAATTTAGCCAAGATTGGCAATACTTGGGTGTTGATAGCTCCGACACTATCGTTAAACATGTTTGAGAATGTCAAGATAGTGATGAAGGCTGGGACAGCCCAAGGAAGAAGGAAAATAACACCAAAGATACGTTTTCCTTTGATAAATGGTTGGTTAGCAATGATAGCTGTGAAGATACCAATCACAATCTGTAAAGTTGAGGCTGCCAAAGCCCAGATGATGGTCCAAGAAAGAACAGAACCAAAGGCAGAACGGAAGGTACTCAAACTCCAGATATTACTAAAGTTTGTCAAACCAACCCAGTCCAACAATTTGTTTGGTGGTAAGTGTTGGAAGTCATAGTTGGTAAAGGCGATCATCAAGGTTACGATAACTGGGAAGATAATCGCGAAGGTCATGGCAACATAAGATGGAATAATCAAGAGATAAGGGAAACCATTTTCATAAATCCCTTTGATCATGTCTTTGAGGGTACGTGGAACTGGAATTCCATTGTTAATGCGTTTTGCAATCGTATATGCATCTTTGATATTTGAGAAATAAAAGAGTACATAAACGACTACAAAGATTAAATGGAAGGCACCACGAATCAGCATAAAGAGGGAATTATCACGACCGGGCTTGTCACCAAGAGTGATGAGATTGCTCAATTCAGGTGCTGCAAGTGCTAGGAAATAAAGGACAAATACGATGGTTACACCAAGGAAGATAAAACCTTTGGCTTTTTGTTTATTGTAAATCTGTCCTAACCCAGGAATGATAGACAGCAGGGCTGCTTTACTAGGTTGTTGCTTTTCCATAATAACTCCTTTCATAGGATACTACTTTTTTTATAAGAAAGCTAAATTATTTGTGTCTCTATTGATAAATTCAAAGGGGGATTTGAATTCCACCCCCCTTGAACAAATTTTTTATTCACCAAATTTTTGTTTGATTGTTTCTTTGATCAATGTTACAGCGTCGTTAGCAGCTGTTTTAGCATCTTTTTGACCACTTACAGTATCAAAGAGCATGTTAGCAGCTGGTTCCCAAACTGCAGACATTTGAGAGATGTTTGGAATTGGTTGAGCGTTCTTGAATTGTTTGATAACAGCTGTTGTCAACTCATCGTTTTTACCTTCAGCGTATGAACGAGCTTCAGTATTAGCTGGGATTTCGTTAGTTGCATCGTAGAAAGCTTTTTGTTGTTCAGTTGAAACAAGGAAGTCTACAAATTTCTGTGCGCCTTCAAGGTTCTTAGTACTTGAAGGAATGATCCAAGCTTTACCACCACCGAATGCAGCATATTCTTTTCCATTTGGAAGAGTTGGGATAGTCGCAACACCGTAGTTTACTTTAGCATCTTTGAGGGCTTGAGCTTTCCAAGGCCCATCAATGATAGCAGCTGTTTTACCTTCTTGGAATTGAGTTTGGATTAGGTTTCCAGCAGCTGTACCATCTTGCATACCTTTAGGCCATTTTTCGTACCAAGATTTAGCGTAGTTGATACCTGCGATAGAACCGTCGTTTGCAAGACCGATGTCTTTAGGGTCTTTACCGTTTTGTCCGAATACGTAAGCGCCGTTACCAGCAAGAAGTCCGTATGCATAGTAGAAGTTTGTCCAGTCAGCTAGGAAGGCAGAAGTTTTTCCATCTTCTCCAGCGAAGGCATATTTGCTATCTTTAGCAAGGTTTTCCAAGTCAGCAAATGTTTTGGGAGCGTCTTTTACCAAGTCTTTGTTGTAGTACATAACAAGTGACTCGATAACGGCAGGAGCACCGTAAACTTTACCGTCAGCAGCGGTTACAAGAGATTTAGTTGTATCTTCTGTTTTAGCACCATCGCTCAATTTCACTTCTGAAAGTTGTCCGTCAGAACCAAGGCTACCCACACGGTCGTATGGAGCCATCATAACGTCAGCAGCTTGACCAGATTGGTTGTCAAGAGAAAGTTTGTCAAGCCCACCAAGTTGGTCACCAGATTTGATGTTAACTGTTGTGCCTGATTGCTCTTTATAAGCTTTAGCAACTGTTTCAGCATAAGCTTTGTATTGGTCCTCAACGTAAAGAGTGATTTCTTTCGCTTCAGATGAACCAGACTCAGCAGGCTTATCAGCAGTTTTGCTTCCGCAAGCTACCAAGAGCAAGCTAGCAAGTGTAGCAGTTCCAAGCACCGCAGCGCTCTTCATGAATTTAGATGACATAGTGTATTCCTCCTAAAGAATAACAAGTTTTATTGATAAGGAAACGCAAACGTTTTCCTTTATGACCTTAGTATAGCACAAATAGAAAACGGTTGCAAGTGTTTTTGACAAAAATTTTAAAAAATTTTTAAGCTTGATTTGATAGCATGATTTTGCTTTTTAATAGAAGAAAAGTGTGAAATAGATAAGAATACAGTATTTTTAATAAAAAATAGATGTAATCTATCTAAAGAAGGAAATCAGGAGGGGCTACCTCCCTGTTTCTAATTCCTATCTATTTTCTATAGACCTTTGTGCCTCCTTGCATCTAAATTCAAGTTTTCTAGGGGAGGATTTGCAGTTTGTAGACGGATTCTGTGAGAGTCAAATTTTAGGATTAGATAGTTTTAATACTCTTCGAAAATCAAATTCAAACCGCGTCAACGTCGCCTTGCCGTACTCAAGTACAGCCTGCGGCTAGTTTCCTAGTTTGCTCTTTGATTTTCATTGAGTATAAGTTATCTTTGCTAAAATGGGTTAATCTCCTTAAAAATAATCAAAAAAGTTTTTTAAAAACGCTTGCAATTATGCTTGAAAAGGAGTATACTTATAAGTAGCGCAAACGTTTGCGTCTGCAAAAATACGCAACGTTCCATTAATTTTAACACATGAGGTGCTATTATGAAAAAACGTCAAAGTGGTGTGTTGATGCACATCTCTTCTCTTCCAGGAGCTTACGGAATCGGATCGTTTGGTCAAAGTGCTTACGACTTCGTTGATTTCTTGGTTCGTACAAAACAACGTTACTGGCAAATCCTTCCATTAGGAACAACTAGTTACGGGGACTCTCCTTACCAATCTTTCTCAGCCTTCGCAGGAAACACTCATTTTATCGATTTAGATATCTTGGTGGAGCAAGGTTTGTTGGAAGCAAGTGACCTTGAAGGAGTTGACTTTGGTAGCGATGCGTCTGAAGTTGATTATGCGAAAATCTACTATGCACGTCGTCCTCTTTTAGAAAAAGCGGTAAAACGTTTCTTGGAAGTAGGAGATGTTAAAGATTTTGAGAAATTTGCTCAAGACAACCAATCATGGCTTGAGCTCTTTGCTGAGTATATGGCTATCAAAGAGCATTTTGACAATCTTGCTTGGACTGAATGGCCAGATGCAGATGTTCGTGCTCGTAAAGCTTCAGCACTTGAAAGCTACCGTGAGCAATTGGCAGACAAGTTGGTTTACCACCGTGTGACTCAATACTTCTTCTTCCAACAATGGTTGAAATTGAAAGCTTACGCTAACGACAACCACATCGAAATCGTTGGGGACATGCCAATCTACGTAGCGGAAGATTCAAGCGATATGTGGGCAAATCCGCATCTCTTCAAAACAGATGTCAACGGTAAGGCAACTTGCATCGCAGGATGTCCACCAGATGAGTTCTCTGCAACTGGTCAGCTTTGGGGTAACCCAATCTATGACTGGGAAGCAATGGACAAAGATGGTTACAAATGGTGGATTGAACGCTTGCGTGAAAGCTTCAAAATCTACGATATCGTTCGTATTGACCACTTCCGTGGTTTCGAATCTTACTGGGAAATCCCTGCTGGTTCCGATACAGCAGCACCTGGTGAGTGGGTGAAAGGTCCGGGCTACAAGCTTTTTGCAGCCGTTAAGGAAGAACTTGGTGAGCTAAACATCATCGCAGAAGACCTTGGCTTCATGACAGATGAAGTTATTGAGTTGCGTGAACGTACTGGCTTCCCAGGAATGAAGATTCTTCAATTTGCCTTCAACCCAGAAGACGAAAGTATCGATAGCCCACACTTGGCACCTGCTAACTCAGTTATGTACACAGGAACTCACGATAACAATACGGTTCTTGGTTGGTACCGTAACGAGATTGATGATGCGACTCGTGAGTACATGGCTCGTTACACGAACCGTAAAGAATACGAAACAGTGCCACATGCTATGCTTCGTACAGTCTTTTCATCAGTTAGCTTCATGGCAATTGCAACTATGCAAGATTTGCTAGAATTGGATGAGGCGGCTCGTATGAACTTCCCATCTACCCTTGGTGGAAACTGGTCTTGGCGTATGACTGAAGAGCAATTGACACCAGCTGTTGAGGAAGGTTTGCTTGACTTAACAACAATCTATCGCCGAATCAATGAAAATTTGGTAGAATTAAAGAAATAATACAATATCAGGAGACATCTTAAACATGTTATCACTACAAGAATTTGTACAAAATCGTTACAATAAAACCATTGCAGAATGTAGCAATGAAGAGCTTTACCTTGCCCTTCTTAACTACAGCAAGCTTGCAAGTAGCCAAAAACCAGTTAACACTGGTAAGAAAAAAGTTTACTACATCTCAGCTGAGTTCTTGATTGGTAAACTCTTGTCAAACAACTTGATTAACCTTGGTCTTTACGACGATGTCAAAAAAGAACTTGCAGCTGCAGGTAAAGACTTGATCGAAGTTGAAGAAGTTGAATTGGAACCATCTCTTGGTAATGGTGGTTTGGGACGTTTGGCTGCCTGCTTTATCGACTCAATTGCGACTCTTGGTTTGAATGGTGACGGTGTTGGTCTTAATTACCACTTTGGTCTTTTCCAACAAGTTCTTAAAAACAACCAACAAGAAACAATTCCAAATGCATGGTTGACAGAGCAAAACTGGTTGGTTCGCTCAAGCCGTAGCTACCAAGTGCCATTTGCAGACTTTACTTTGACATCAACTCTTTATGATATTGATGTTCCTGGTTACAAGACAGAAACGAAGAACCGCTTGCGTTTGTTTGACTTGGATTCAGTTGATTCTTCTATTATTAAAGACGGTATCAGCTTTGACAAGACAGATATCGCTCGTAACTTGACTCTCTTCCTTTACCCAGATGATAGTGACCGTCAAGGTGAATTGCTCCGTATCTTCCAACAATACTTCATGGTTTCAAACGGTGCGCAATTGATCATCGACGAAGCAATCGAAAAAGGAAGCAACTTGCATGACCTTGCTGACTACGCAGTTGTGCAAATCAACGATACTCACCCATCAATGGTGATTCCTGAATTGATCCGTCTTTTGACTGCACGTGGTATCGAGCTTGACGAAGCAATCTCAATCGTTCGTAGTATGACTGCTTATACTAACCACACAATCCTTGCAGAAGCGCTTGAAAAATGGCCTCTTGAATTCTTGCAAGAAGTGGTTCCTCACTTGGTACCAATCATCGAAGAATTGGACCGTCGTGTGAAAGCAGAATACAAAGATCCAGCTGTTCAAATCATCGATGAGAGCGGACGTGTTCACATGGCTCACATGGATATCCACTACGGATACAGTGTTAACGGAGTAGCAGCACTTCACACTGAAATCTTGAAAAATTCTGAGTTGAAAGCTTTCTACGACCTTTACCCAGAAAAGTTCAACAACAAAACAAACGGTATCACTTTCCGTCGTTGGCTTATGCATGCTAACCCAAGATTGTCTCACTACTTGGATGAGATTCTTGGAGATGGTTGGCACCATGAAGCAGATGAGCTTGAAAAACTCTTGTCTTATGAAGACAAAGCAGCTGTCAAAGAAAAATTGGAAAGCATCAAGGCTCACAACAAACGTAAATTGGCTCGTCACTTGAAAGAACACCAAGGTGTGGAAATCAATCCAAACTCTATCTTTGATATCCAAATCAAACGTCTTCACGAGTACAAACGACAACAAATGAACGCTTTGTACGTAATCCACAAATATCTTGACATCAAAGCTGGTAACATCCCTGCTCGCCCAATTACAATCTTCTTTGGTGGTAAAGCAGCTCCAGCCTACACAATCGCTCAAGACATTATCCACTTGATCCTTTGCATGTCAGAAGTGATTGCTAACGATCCAGCAGTAGCTCCACACTTGCAAGTAGTTATGGTTGAAAACTACAACGTTACTGCAGCAAGCTTCCTTATCCCAGCATGTGATATCTCAGAACAAATCTCACTTGCTTCTAAAGAAGCTTCAGGTACTGGTAACATGAAATTCATGTTGAACGGAGCTTTGACTCTTGGTACTATGGACGGAGCTAACGTGGAAATCGCTGAGTTGGTTGGCGACGAAAACATCTACATCTTTGGTGAAGATTCAGAAACTGTTATCGACCTTTACGCAAAAGCAGCTTACAAATCAAGCGAATTCTACGCTCGTAAAGCTATCAAACCATTGGTTGACTTCATCGTTAGCGATGCAGTTCTTGCAGCTGGAAACAAAGAGCGCTTGGAACGTCTTTACAATGAATTGATCAACAAAGACTGGTTCATGACTCTTCTTGACTTGGAAGACTATATCAAAGTCAAAGAGCAAATGCTTGCTGACTACGAAGACCGTGACGCATGGTTGGATAAAGTTATCGTTAACATTTCTAAAGCAGGATTCTTCTCATCTGACCGTACAATCGCTCAGTATAACGAAGATATCTGGCACTTGAACTAATACTCTTCGAAAATCTCTTCAAACCATGTCAGCTTTATCTGCAACCTCAAA
>NZ_VMKU01000120.1:0-29584 GCF_013276315.1 Streptococcus sp. 2741
CTCAAAACACTGTTTTGAGGTTGCAGATAGAACTGACGAAGTCAGTAACCATACCTACGGCAAGGCGACGTTGACGCAGTTTGAAGAGATTTTCGAAGAGTATAAAGGTGTACCGAGATGAACACCTCTTCATCAATGTCTCTGGTCGTGGAGACAAGGACCTAGCTGCGATTGCAGATTACCTAGAAGCTAAAAAATAATAGATGGAAAAATTACAGTCTTTTCTCTCACAGAGAGCTTGTGGTTGCTGAAAACAAGTAGAGAAAGCTGTAAAGTTGGGTTCATCTGAAACGAGAGAAGAAAACATCATTCTTAAGGGAGTGCCCTTTATCGCACAGCCTGTTACAGGAGATATCTGAGACAGGAATGAGAGATAGGAGAAATCCTATAATTGAGGTGGCACCGCGAATTTCGTCCTCACGCAAGTTATTTTGCGTGGGGATTTTTCATACAGTCGCCACGAACTAGAATTAGAACTGAAAGGGAAATTACAATGGAACGAATCATTCATGGAGATGTCTTATCACCAATCTTGGCATATATGCGCTTAAAGGGGCAACACAAGGTTATCTTAGAGAGTATTCCGAGAGACAAGGAAACAGCTCGTTTTTCTATCCTAGCCTATAATCCAGTTTTTGAGATTAAGTTTGAAAATGGAGTCCTTTATCAAAATGGGAAAATGATTGATCAGGATCCCTTGGATTTCCTTTATGAAGTGACTCATAAGAGCCAGCACCATTCAGAGCTCCCTTTTGGTGGTGGAGCTATTGGTTTTGTTGGTTACGATATGATTTCGCTTTATGAAGAAATTGGTCAAATTCCTGAAGATACAATTGGAACGCCAGACATGCATTTCTTCGTCTATGAGAGTTACATTGTCTTTGACCACAAGAAGGAAAAAATTCATGTCATCGAGGATGCTCTCTATAGTGAGCGCAGTCAAGAGGCCTTGGAAAAATCCTTGAACCAAGTGCTTGAGGAATTACGCATTCCTGCTCCAAATGAATTTGAAGACTTGGATCTATCTCCGTTAGACTTCAAACCGCATATCGCTCCACATAAGTTTGAGGGAATGGTAGAAACAGCTCGTGACTTGATTCGTAACGGAGATATGTTCCAATGTGTACTCAGCCAGCGTTTCTCAGCAGAAGTTACTGGAAATCCATTTGACTTCTACAGAAATCTCCGCGTGACTAATCCTTCTAATTACCTTTATTTCTATGATTTTGGGGATTATCAAATCATCGGAGCTAGTCCAGAAAGTTTAGTTTCTGTCAAAAATGGCATCGTGACAACCAATCCGATTGCAGGGACGCGACCAAGAGGGGCTACGGATGAAGAAGACAAGACCTTGGCGACTGACCTCCTCTCTGATGAGAAGGAAACAGCAGAACATCGAATGTTGGTAGACTTGGGGCGTAACGATATTGGCCGCATCTCTGAAACGGCCAGTGTCCAAGTTACTAAGTATATGAAGGTGGAGCTCTTCCGCTATGTTATGCATTTGACCAGCGTGGTCAAGGGACGTTTGCTTCCAGAACTCACTGCTATGGATGCCTTGAAATCAACACTTCCTGCTGGAACAGTTTCTGGAGCACCAAAGATTCGAGCTATGAGACGCATCTATGAACTGGAAACAGAAAAACGGGGCGTATACGCGGGAGCAATCGGCTACTTGTCTGCGACGGGTGATATGGATTTGGCCATTGCCATCCGAACCATGATTCTCAAAAATCAAAGAGCCTATGTGCAGGCTGGGGCAGGGATTGTCTACGACTCTATCGCCCAAAACGAATACCAAGAAACCATTAACAAAGCAAAATCTATGACTAGAATTGGAGAACTAAGACCATGATTTTATTGATTGACAACTATGATTCTTTTACCTATAACTTGGCCCAATACATTGGGAATTTTGCAGAAGTTCAGGTTCTGAGAAATGATGATTCCAAGCTGTATGAAGAAGCTGAAAAAGCAGATGGTCTGGTCTTTTCTCCTGGTCCTGGTTGGCCAGTTGATGCTGGAAAGATGGAAGACATGATTTGTGATTTTGCAGGCAAGAAGCCGATTCTAGGGATTTGTTTGGGTCACCAAGCCATTGCAGAAGTCTTTGGTGGTAAGCTAGGTTTGGCTCCAAAAGTCATGCATGGGAAACAGAGCAATATCAACTTTGAAGCGCCATCTGTTTTGTATCAAGGTATTGAGGATGGCCGTGCGGTCATGCGTTATCACAGTATTTTGATTGAGGAAATGCCAGAAGACTTTGAAGTGACAGCTCGTTCGACTGATGACCAAGCCATCATGGGGATTCAACATAAAAACCTACCGATTTATGGCTTCCAGTACCATCCAGAGAGCATTGGAACGCCAGACGGCTTGTCTTCTATTCGGAATTTTATCGAGAAGGTTGTAAAGTGAGGAAACTAGGATGAAAGAGATTATTGAAAAACTAGCAAAATTTGAAAATTTATCAGGTGTGGAAATGATGGATGTCATTGAGCGTATCGTAACTGGGCGTGTAACTGAAGCGCAGATTGCTTCTCTCCTCTTAGCTCTTAAGATGAAGGGGGAAACACCTGAAGAACGCACAGCCATTGCCCAAGTCATGAGAGGACATGCCCAGCATATTCCAACTGAGATTCATGATGCCATGGACAACTGTGGTACAGGTGGGGACAAGTCTTTCAGTTTTAATATTTCCACAACTGCAGCCTTTGTCTTGGCTGGTGGCGGTATTCACATGGCCAAGCATGGTAACCGCTCGATTTCTTCTAAATCTGGCTCCGCAGATGTCCTCGAAGCCTTGGGAATCAATCTTGACCTCAAACCAGCTGAACTAGGTAAGGTCTTTGATAAAACTGGAATCGTCTTTCTCTTCGCTAAAAATATGCACCCAGCTATGAAATACATCATGCCAGCTCGTTTGGAATTGGGAATTCCAACGATTATGAATTTGACTGGTCCACTGATTCATCCAATGGCTTTAGAAACACAGCTTCTTGGAATTAGTCGTCCAGAACTCCTAGAAAGTACAGCTCAGGTTTTGAAAAATATGGGTCGCAAACGTGCCATCGTGGTTGCTGGACCAGAAGGGTTGGATGAAGCTGGCTTGAACGGAACAACCAAGATTGCACTTCTTGAAAATGGCGAAATCAGTTTGTCAAGCTTTACTCCAGAGGATTTGGGAATGGAAGGCTATGCTATGGAAGATATTCGTGGTGGGAATGCTCAGGAAAATGCAGAAATTTTGCTCAGCGTTCTGAAAAACGAAGCAAGTCCATTCTTGGAAACGACAGTCTTGAATGCTGGTCTTGGTTTCTATGCTAATGGTAAGATTGATAGCATCAAGGAAGGAGTTGCCTTGGCCCGTCAAGTGATTGCTAGAGGCAAGGCCCTTGAAAAACTCAGACTGTTACAGGAGTACCAAAAATGAGTCAGGAATTTTTAGCACGAATCTTAGAGCAGAAGGCGCGTGAGGTGGAGCAGATGAAGCTGGAGCAAATCCAGCCTCTGCGCCAGACCTATCGCTTGGCAGAATTTTTGAAGAATCATCAGGACCGCTTGCAGGTAATCGCTGAGGTCAAGAAAGCTAGCCCTAGTTTGGGAGATATCAATCTCGATGTGGATATTGTGCAACAGTCCCAGACTTATGAAGCAAATGGTGCAGTGATGATTTCTGTTTTGACAGATGAGGTTTTCTTTAAAGGTCATTTGGATTATCTAAGGGAGATTTCCAGTCAGGTAAACATTCCGACGCTCAACAAGGACTTTATCATCGATGAAAAGCAAATCATCCGCGCTCGCAATGCAGGTGCGACAGTCATCTTGCTCATTGTGGCAGCCTTGTCAGAAGAACGTCTTAAGGAACTTTATGACTACGCGACGGAACTTGGTCTGGAAGTCTTAGTGGAAACCCACAATCTAGCTGAACTAGAAGTGGCTCACAGACTTGGTGCCCAGATTATCGGGGTCAATAATCGCAATTTGACTACCTTTGAAGTCGACTTGCAGACCAGTGTAGACTTGTCCCAACACTTTAAGGAAGGACGTTATTACATTTCTGAATCTGCTATTTTCACAGGGCAGGATGCGGAACGACTAGCGCCATACTTTAACGGAATTTTAGTAGGGACAGCTCTCATGCAGGCAGAAGATGTAGCCCAGAGAACCAAGGAGTTGCAGATTGACAAAGGTTAAAATTTGTGGACTATCGACCAAAGAAGCGGTGGAAACAGCCGTTTCAGCAGGAGCCGATTATATCGGTTTTGTCTTTGCACCTAGTAAAAGACAGGTGACTTTAGAAGAGGCAGCTGTGCTGGCAAAGCTTATTCCTGCGGATGTGAAAAAGGTTGGTGTATTTGTTTCACCAAGTCGGGCAGAACTGCTAGAAGCGATTGACAAAGTTGGCTTGGACTTGGTTCAAGTTCACGGTCAGGTGGCAGATGATTTATTTGAGAATTTGCCTTGTGCCAGTATTCAGGCTGTGCAGGTAGATGGAAATGGGCATGTCCCCAATTCTCAGGCAGATTATCTACTCTTTGATGCCCCTGTGGCAGGAAGTGGCCAGACCTTTGACTGGGCTCAACTGGATACGACTGGATTAACTCAGTCTTTCTTTATCGCAGGTGGGCTTAATGAAGACAATGTAGTAAAAGCAATTCAACACTTTACTCCCTATGCAGTAGATGTATCAAGCGGAGTGGAGACAGATGGACAAAAAGATCATGAAAAGATTAGAAGATTTATAGAGAGGGTAAAGCATGGCATATCAGGAACCAAATAAAGATGGATTTTACGGAAAATTCGGCGGACGTTTTGTCCCAGAAATATTGATGACAGCAGTTTTGGAGTTGGAGAAGGCCTACCGTGAAAGTCAGGCAGACCCAAGTTTCCAAGAGGAATTAAACCAGCTTTTGCGCCAGTACGTAGGACGTGAAACTCCTCTTTATTACGCAAAAAACTTGACCCAGCATATCGGCGGAGCCAAGATTTATCTCAAACGGGAAGACCTTAACCATACAGGAGCCCACAAGATTAACAATGCCTTAGGACAAGTTTGGCTTGCCAAACGCATGGGTAAAAAGAAAATTATCGCAGAAACGGGTGCTGGTCAGCACGGTGTGGCAACTGCAACTGCTGCGGCCCTCTTTAACATGGAATGTACCATCTACATGGGTGAGGAAGATGTCAAACGCCAAGCCCTCAATGTCTTCCGCATGGAGCTTTTGGGAGCCAAGGTCGAGGCTGTAACAGATGGTTCGCGCGTGCTCAAGGATGCGGTCAATGCAGCCCTTCGTTCATGGGTGGCTAATATCGACGATACCCACTATATCCTTGGTTCTGCCTTGGGGCCTCATCCATTTCCAGAAATCGTTCGTGACTTCCAAAGTGTCATCGGTCGCGAAGCTAAACAACAGTATCGCGATATGACAGGTCAAAATCTGCCCGATGCCCTAGTAGCCTGTGTTGGTGGTGGATCTAATGCTATTGGGCTCTTCCATCCCTTTGTAGAAGATGAGTCTGTAGCTATGTATGGAGCTGAAGCGGCTGGACTTGGTGTGGATACAGAGCACCACGCAGCTACCTTGACCAAGGGTCGTCCAGGTGTCCTTCACGGTTCCCTCATGGATGTGCTCCAAGATGCCCATGGTCAAATTCTTGAAGCCTTCTCTATCTCAGCAGGTTTGGACTATCCTGGTATCGGTCCAGAACATTCTCACTACCACGATATTAAACGTGCTAGCTATGTTCCTGTGACGGACGAGGAAGCCTTGGAAGGATTCCAACTCTTGTCTCGTGTGGAAGGGATTATCCCAGCCTTGGAATCTAGCCATGCCATTGCCTTTGCGGTGAAATTGGCCAAAGAACTTGGACCAGACAAATCCATGATTGTCTGCCTATCGGGTCGTGGGGACAAGGATGTGGTTCAAGTCAAGGACCGCTTGGAAGCAGATGCAGCAAAGAAGGGAGAAGCTCATGCCTAAGACATTAACAGAAAAATTAAATGCTATCAAAGCAGCTGGAAAAGGAATTTTTGTTCCCTATATCATGGCTGGAGACCATGAGAAAGGTTTGGACGGTCTTGCTGAAACAATCCACTTTTTAGAAGATTTGGGTGTCTCTGCCATTGAAGTGGGCATTCCCTTTTCAGACCCTGTTGCAGATGGACCTGTTATCGAAGAAGCTGGCTTGCGCAGTCTAGCCCACGGGACCTCTACCCAGGCTTTGGTTGAAACCTTGAAAACCATTGAAACAGAGATTCCACTGGTCATTATGACCTACTTCAACCCCCTCTTTCAGTACGGTGTGGAGAACTTTGTCAAAGATTTGGCAGATACAGCGGTTAAGGGCTTGATTATCCCAGACCTGCCTCATGAGCATGCCAACTTTGTAGAACCATTTTTGGCAGATACAGACATCGCCTTGATTCCTCTAGTTAGTTTGACGACAGGGCTTGAGCGTCAGAAAGAGTTGATTGATGGGGCAGAAGGATTCGTCTATGCGGTTGCCATCAATGGGGTGACAGGGAAATCAGGCAATTACCGCGCAGATTTGGACAAGCACTTGGCACAACTTCATCAAGTGGCCGATATCCCAGTCTTGACAGGATTTGGCGTATCTAGTCAAGCTGATGTAGAACGCTTCAATGCGGTATCGGATGGTGTTATTGTCGGTTCGAAAATTGTAAAAGCCCTCCACCAAGGAGAGCCGATTCAGGACTTTATCAAACAAGCAGTAGCTTACCAAAAATAATCACACAAGCAGCAAGTAAGAGGAAAGGCACAAAAGGAAGTCTTTCCTTTTTCTTTTGCAGGAGAAAAGCTGGTTTTAGATATCATTTGCTAAATTACTCTAATATATAACTTTAAGAAAAAGCTAATTATTGTAGTAATTTCTTTAAGAAAATGATATAATTCATTAAAAAGTATTCGGAGGAGGAAGAATTATGTTGAATCAGGATCTCTTTGATTCGCTTGAGGCACAAAAAATTGTAGATACTTTGATGAAAGGGCAAAAAGATTATGTAGATGAACGTCTAGAAAAAAGAGAGACAATGAAAGTGTCGAATGGTTATGCATGGACGCGACCTAATCATATTGATAATGCATTTGCATCAGCAGATTTGTTTGAGTATAAATTACAATTAGCAGGACAGACTTGGGGATATTTAGAATTTGAAACAAATACAGAAAAATATGGGAAAGTATTGTTAATTATAAAGGGTAAGAAGCGACTTACGAGCCAATTTCCTTTGGTACAAAAAAATAAGAGTGGCTACTTATTTGAATATGCTCGGATGAATACACTTTATCTTAATCAACATTCTTCCTACAAAAATGATGAAGATAGTCATTCTTTTCCAATTCAGATGGAGTTAGTTTCTGATGAAATGATTCAAGAAATTGAACAAGCTACCAAAAATTCGAATATCGAAAAATTTATGATTTTAACTTATGAGGCGGACTCAGAAAACAATATTATATCTGTAGATGTTGTTATGCCTGATGCACGAACTGGTCAGTTACACTTGATTCAGGATTTGTCTGAGTATATTCAATCAAGTTCGTACCATTTTGAAGAAGCTAAATATCAAAATATTCCTAATTTTTCAGAATTATCGGAAACAGAAGATTTTGAAATTATTCCAAGAATAGAAAAACAAGAAGGTCAAAAGTAGTAAGGAGTATGTAAATGTTTAATGGTCGGGTATTGAAAGAATTACGGCTGTTAAATGGTTTAAGTAGAGCAGAATTGGCTCAGAGAATTGATTTAACGGAACAAGCCATTTGGCAGTTTGAGTCCAACGAAACGAAACCTAAATTATCAACCAAAATGCATTTGGCCAACCAATTTCATGTTGATTTAACTTATTTTGAACAAGAAGAAGAAAGTATTCGATTTGATTCTTCTGTAATTGCCTTTAGAAATGCAGACCTAGCAACACGGAAAACAATAGATATTCAAACTATGTATTTACATAAGGTAGATAGTTTGATTGATTATTTTGAAAGTTTTGTAATTATACCTAATATTACAATTCATGACCTAAGTAATGTAGTGAGTGAATCTTATCATAAGGGAGAATCCATTGAGGAATTGGCTCTTTATGCCAGGGAAAAATTAGGTATTTCAAAAGATAATCATGATTTGCTTTATAAATTAGAACGTTCAGGAATCTATATCGTTGAACGATTAATTAATGGCCAAGCTGATGCTTATAGCGCATGGTCAAAATTGGGAAGACCTTATATTGTGCTGGGAACGAATAAATCATCTGTACGTCGAAATTTTGATTTAGCTCATGAGCTAGGACATATTCTTTTACACAAATATAAAGATATGAATGAAGATGGCGATCGTTTGGAGCAAGAAGCAAATTATTTTGCATCATGTTTTTTATTGCCAAAAGAAGAGTTTTTAGTCAAATTTGAAGAGAGGGTTGGCAAGCGTGTCAGCAATCCGGATAGTTATATTTTATTGAAGTCGGATTTGAATGTTTCGATACAGGCTTTAGAGTATCGAGCTTTTAAATTAGGATTATTGACTCCAAAGCAACATTCTTACTTTTATCGTCAAATTGCGCAAAAAGGTTACAAAATTATTGAACCTCTGGATGATCAAATTTTTGTTAAAAAGCCAAGCAAAGTAAAGAGTATTCTGGACGTCGTTTTGAGTAATCATCTGGTCAGTCTAGCGACTATAATGTCTAAACAAAGTATTCGTTTACAGTTTATAAGCGAAATATTTTCAGTCGAAATGAAATTTTTTGATCAGTATCAAGAAGATAAAAGAACAGATCGATTTGATAACATCATTCCTTTGTACAAAAGAAATAATTTATAATTCAACTGTGAAATAATTTCATGAAGGACATATGGCAGAAATTGGACTTTATCAAACAAGCAGTAGCTTACCAAAAATAATCACACAAGCAGCGAGTAAGAGGAAAGGCACGAAAGGAAGTCTTTCCTTTTTCTTTTGCAGGAGAAAGGCTAGAATCCCCGTTGCAGAAGCAAACTGAATCAAGATGAGCAATTCTGTTGCGCTAAAGACGAGAGCGCAAGAAGCTAAAAAAAGGAAATCCCCTGCACCCATGCGGATATCGATAAAATGAGCCAAAATTCCAAGTATGAGGAAGGAGATCATGACCAGATTCCAGCCAGAGGAAGCTATTAGGATTAGGTGGAAAGTCATCCAGACCAGTAAGGGATATTCCTGATGGCGAAAGTCGTAGATGCCCAAGGTCAAACCAGCAGTGATTAGGATGACTTGACTCAAGGAAAGTAATTCCCAAGAGTAAAGCAGAAAGAGGAGTCCTAAGCCTAGTTCAAAGAGGGCATACCAGACAGGATAGCGGACCTTGCAGTAGCGACAGCAAAAGCGATTGAAGACCTGTGAGAGAATCGGAATCAAATCTAAGGGACGCAAGCGAGTCTGACAGGAATCGCAGTGACTGGCTGGACTGATAATGGATTGCTCTGGAAAACGGTCAATGACCAAACCAAGAAAGGAAGCGAGAATACTCCCGACAAGAAAAAAATAAATATCAATCATACTTATCTATTCGTAAAAAATAGGAGAAGTAGTATAATGGAGAGACATAGATAAGATGGTGAGGTCAAGATGATAATTCGTTTTGAAGAAAAGGTGAGCACAGAAAACGCTCAGCTCGTATGCCAATGGTCCAACTCCCTTGGCAAATCCTTTCAAGAACAATGGATGGGACCAAGGATTCCTTTTCCACTGACCCTTCAAGCCTTGCAAGACTTGGAAGGAGTCTTTTCAATCTTTGATGGACACGAGTTTGTCGGGCTTATCCAGAAAATCAGGCTAGAAGACAGCAATCTTCATATTGGAAGATTCTTTATCAACCCCCAGAAACAGGGGCAGGGCTTAGGTAGGCAGGCTTTAAGGAAATTTGTTAGTTTGGCCTTTGAAAATGAAGATATAGACAGTATTTCTTTAAATGTCCTCGAAGCAAATCAAAGAGCTCAGAATCTTTACCAAAAAGAAGGATTTGAAATCGTTCAAATGGTTGAAGCACCTGTACGGAAATATATTATGAAAAAGAGGAGATAGAAAGCAAACAAAGTCTTTTCCTGTGGTTGGTAGATTCCTATATATGAAATTGATGGGATTTTAGAAAGCCGATTGGAGTGATTTTATTCATGATGGGAAAAAGGGTCTGGACAAAAATGATTGAGAAATAGTTGCTAAAAAAGCGTTTGCATGATACTATATATTGAAAGGAGGTGATAAGATGGTAGAACAAAGAAAATCAATTACCATGAAAGATGTTGCTTTAGAAGCAGGAGTTAGTGTTGGAACAGTTTCACGTGTGATTAATAAAGAAAAAGGCATTAAAGAAGTAACCTTGAAAAAAGTGGAGCAAGCGATTAAAACTTTGAATTACATTCCAGATTACTATGCTAGAGGAATGAAAAAAAATCGAACAGAAACGATTGCAATCATTGTACCAAGTATCTGGCATCCCTTCTTTTCAGAATTTGCTATGCATGTGGAAAATGAAGTCTATAAGAGAAATAACAAATTACTCTTATGTTCTATCAATGGTACAAATAGAGAGCAAGACTATCTGGAGATGTTGCGTCATAATAAAGTTGATGGAGTGGTTGCCATTACCTATAGTCCAATTGAACATTACTTGACGTCAGGAATTCCCTTTGTTAGTATTGACCGCACATACTCAGATATTGCCATTCCTTGTGTTTCATCAGATAATGATGCAGGTGGAAGAGAAGCAGCTAAACAATTAATTAGTAAAGGATGTCAGCATTTAGCCTTTGTGGGCGGACATAATACAACCATTAATGAAACCAAACGTCGTAGAATTTCCTTTGAAAAGTATGTCCAAGAGCATAAAATACCTCTTAGTATTTTTGATTTGGATGAGACAGTTACTGACTATCATGGAAAGCTAGAGAGTTTCTTGGAAGACAATCATTCTATAGATGGAATTTTTACAATTAACGACTTTGCAGCTTTAGATGTTATTGATATACTAGAAAAAAATGGTAAACGTATTCCTCATGATGTCCAAATTATTGGATACGATGGAATTAAAATGGCTGGAGATAGAGATTATCTACTTTCAACTATTGAACAACCATTGGAAGAAATGGCAAAAGAAGCGGTTCGGATTTTGTTTGATATTATTGATGGAAAGACTGTTAATTTGCAGACAATCCTACCAGTGAAATTTGTTGAAGGAAAAACAACAAAAAATGAAAATAAGTCTTGACAGAAAACGCTAACAATGTTAGAATGAATTCAGATAAAAAAAGATTTATTTTTTTAAAACAAAAATGAAACGTTTCAAAAACAAAACAAATAGACAGCGCCAAGCGTTATCTTTTTCGACCAAAAATGAAACGTTTCAAAAAAGGAGGTTGCTATGAATAGCAAAGCGAAGCAAGTTTCTCTTTGGGAAAGAATCAAGAAACAAAAACTCTTGTTATTGATGACTGTCCCTGGTTTAGTTTTAACCTTTATCTTTAAATACATTCCTATGTACGGGGTTTTAATCGCATTTAAAGATTACAATCCCTTAAAAGGAATTTTAGGGAGTGATTGGATTGGTTTTTCTGAGTTTACAAAATTCATATCCTCTCCCAACTTTGGTATCTTGTTAGCCAATACTTTAAAATTAAGTATCTATGGTTTATTGCTTGGCTTTTTACCACCAATCATTCTTGCTATTATGCTCAATCAACTCTTGAGTGAAAAAGTTAAAAAACGAATTCAGCTCATTTTATACGCACCAAACTTTATCTCAGTCGTTGTTATCGTTGGTATGATTTTCCTTTTCTTTTCAGTGGGAGGATCAATTAACAATTTTCTCTCTATGTTTGGAATGAAGGCTGACTTCTTGACAAATCCAGACTTCTTTAGACCTTTATACATCTTTAGTGGTATCTGGCAAGGAATGGGGTGGGCTTCAACGCTCTACACGGCAACGTTGGTAAATGTAGATCCAGCCTTAGTAGAAGCAGCACGACTGGATGGAGCCAATATCTTCCAACGAATCTGGCACATTGATATTCCAGCTCTTAAGCCTATTATGGTTATCCAATTTGTTTTAGCTGCAGGTGGAATCATGAATGTCGGATATGAAAAAGCATTCCTGATGCAGACATCGTTGAACTTGCCAACTTCTGAAATTATCTCTACATATGTCTATAAAGTTGGTCTTGTATCAGGAGACTATTCTTACTCAACAGCGGTTGGTTTGTTTAATGCAGTGATTAACGTAGTATTGCTAGTCGCGGTTAACCAAATCGTTAAACGCGTGAATAATGGTGAAGGAATTTAAGGAGGGAAGCATGAAAAATTCGATTATGGATACAAAATTTGATAGACGTATCTTACTCTTAAATAAAATCATTATTGTCTTTATCGTTTTGATAACCTTACTTCCTTTACTTTATATCGTCGTAGCATCCTTTATGGATCCTAAGGTTCTGGTTAGTAGAGGGATTAGCTTTAATCCAGCCGATTGGACGGTAGAAGGTTACCAGCGTGTATTCAGTGACCAATCTATTCTAAGAGGTTTTATCAATTCTCTACTATACTCTTTTGGCTTTGCGGCTTTAACAGTCTTGCTATCTGTGTTTACAGCTTATCCTCTTTCTAAGAAAGACTTGGTAGGGCGCCGTTGGATTAACTACTTCTTGATTGTAACCATGTTCTTTGGTGGTGGTTTAGTCCCAACTTACTTGCTGGTAAAAGATTTGGGCATGCTGAATACTCCATGGGCTATCATTGTTCCAGGTGCTGTCAATGTTTGGAATATTATTCTTGCTAGGGCTTATTTCCAAGGATTGCCTGAAGAATTAGTTGAAGCAGCGGTCATTGATGGTGCAAATGATTTACAGATTTTCTTCAAAATCATGCTTCCTCTTGCAAAACCAATTATGTTTGTTCTCTTCCTCTATGCTTTTGTCGGCCAGTGGAACTCATACTTTGATGCAATGATTTATATCAAGGATCCAAACTTGGAACCATTGCAACTAGTACTTCGTAAAATTCTCATTCAGAGCCAACCAGGTCAAGACATGATTGGAGCACAAGCGGCTATGAATGAAATGAAACGTTTAGCTGAATTGATTAAATACGCAACTATTGTCATTTCCAGCTTGCCATTGATTGTTATGTATCCATTCTTCCAAAAATACTTTGATAAAGGAATTATGGCTGGTTCACTTAAAGGATAAAAAAAGAAAAAATAAAAGGAGTTTTCTCATGAAATTCAAAACATTCTCAAAATCAGCAGTTTTGTTGACAGCTAGTTTAGCAGTACTTGCAGCCTGTGGCTCAAAAAATACAGCTTCAAGTCCAGATTATAAGTTGGAAGGTGTAACATTCCCGCTTCAAGAAAAGAAAACATTGAAGTTTATGACAGCCAGTTCACCGTTATCTCCTAAAGACCCAAATGAAAAGTTAATTTTGCAACGTTTGGAGAAGGAAACTGGCGTTCATATTGACTGGACCAACTACCAATCCGACTTTGCAGAAAAACGTAACTTGGATATTTCTAGTGGTGATTTACCAGATGCTATCCACAACGACGGAGCTTCAGATGTGGACTTGATGAACTGGGCTAAAAAAGGTGTTATTATTCCAGTTGAAGATTTGATTGATAAATACATGCCAAATCTTAAGAAAATTTTGGATGAGAAACCAGAGTACAAGGCCTTGATGACAGCACCTGATGGGCACATTTACTCATTCCCATGGATTGAAGAGCTTGGAGATGGTAAAGAGTCTATTCAAAGCGTCAACGATATGGCTTGGATTAACAAAGATTGGCTTAAGAAACTTGGTCTTGAAATGCCAAAAACTACTGATGATTTGATTAAAGTCCTAGAAGCTTTCAAAAACGGGGATCCAAATGGAAATGGAGAGGCTGATGAAATTCCATTTTCATTTATTAGTGGTAACGGAAACGAAGATTTTAAATTCCTATTTGCTGCATTTGGTATAGGGGATAACGATGATCATTTAGTAGTAGGAAATGATGGCAAAGTTGATTTCACAGCAGATAACGATAACTATAAAGAAGGTGTCAAATTTATCCGTCAATTGCAAGAAAAAGGCTTGATTGATAAAGAAGCTTTTGAACATGATTGGAATAGTTACATTGCTAAAGGTCATGATCAGAAATTTGGTGTTTACTTTACATGGGATAAGAATAATGTTACTGGAAGTAACGAAAGTTATGATGTTTTACCAGTACTTGCTGGACCAAGTGGTCAAAAACACGTAGCTCGTACAAACGGTATGGGATTTGCACGTGACAAGATGGTTATTACCAGTGTAAACAAAAACCTAGAATTGACAGCTAAATGGATTGATGCACAATACGCTCCACTCCAATCTGTGCAAAATAACTGGGGAACTTACGGAGATGACAAGCAACAAAATATCTTTGAATTTGACCAAGCAACTAACAGCCTCAAACACTTACCACTAAACGGAACTGCACCAGCAGAACTTCGTCAAAAGACTGAAGTAGGAGGACCACTAGCTATCCTAGATTCATACTATGGTAAAGTGACAACTATGCCAGATGATGCCAAATGGCGTTTGGATCTTATCAAAGAATATTATGTTCCTTACATGAGCAATGACAATAACTATCCAAGAGTCTTTATGACACAGGAAGATCTGGATAAGATTGCCCACATCGAGGCAGATATGAATGACTATATCTACCGCAAGCGCGCTGAATGGATTGTAAATGGCAATATTGATGCTGAGTGGGATGATTACAAGAAAGAACTTGAAAAATACGGACTTTCAGATTACCTCGCTATTAAACAAAAATACTACGACCAATACCAAGCAAACAAAAACTAGAGGTTGATTATGGGAGATAAGAAATACACAGTAGAAAAAGCCAATCGTTTTATAGCAGAAAATAAACATCTCGTAAATACTCAATATAAGCCTGAAGAACATTTTTCAGCTGAGATTGGTTGGATCAATGATCCAAATGGATTTGTCTATTTTCGTGGAGAATACCATCTCTTTTATCAATTCTATCCTTATGATAGTGTTTGGGGGCCTATGCACTGGGGACATGCTAAAAGTAAGGACTTGATGACTTGGGAGCACTTGCCGGTGGCACTTGCTCCTGACCAAGATTATGACCGCAATGGATGTTTCTCAGGTTCTGCCATTGTCAAGGATGATCGCCTCTGGCTCATGTATACTGGGCATATCGAAGAAGAAACAGGTGTTCGTCAAGTGCAAAATATAGCATTTTCAGACGACGGGATTCACTTTGAAAAGATTGAACAAAATCCAGTTGCAACTGGAGCAGACTTGCCAGATGAGTTGATTGCTGCTGATTTTCGTGATCCAAAACTCTTTGAAAAAGATGGACGCTATTACTCCGTAGTAGCTGCCAAACACAAGGATAATGTGGGCTGTATCGTTCTACTAGGGTCCGATAACCTAGTAGAATGGCAGTTCGAATCCATCTTTTTAAAAGGGGTAGAACACCAAGGCTTCATGTGGGAATGCCCAGATTACTTCGAGTTAGAGGGGAAAGATTGCCTTATTATGTCACCCATGCGTTATCAGCGTGAGGGAGACTCATATCATAACATCAACTCATCGGTTTTGTTCACGGGTAAGGTAGATTGGGGAGAAAAACGTTTTATCCCAGAATCAGTTCAAGAAATTGATCATGGCCAAGACTTCTATGCGCCTCAAACATTGTTGGACGATCAAAATCGTCGTATCCTGATTGCTTGGATGCAGACATGGGGGCGTACCCTTCCAACCCATGACCAAGAACACAAATGGGCATGTGCCATGACTTTACCTAGAATTCTAAGATTGGAAGATGGCAAACTAAGACAATTCCCTGTTAAAAAAGGCCAATATCAAATCCAAATAGATAAAGATTGTCATTACCGCTTAGGAAATGATACAGATTATCTTGAATTTGGTTATGTCAGTAATGCGCAGCAAGTTTACATTGATCGTAGCCATCTTGTTCAAAAAATTCTAGGTGAAGAAGAACAGGATACAAGCCGACGGTATGTAGATATTGAAGCTAAAGAATTGGATGTTATTTTAGATAAAAATTCCATCGAGATTTTTGTTAATCAAGGCAAAGCAAGCTTGACTGCAACTTATTACTTAACAGTGCCAGCTGAGCTATCACGAATCGATTAAAAATAAAGTTATTTCTCCTAAAGAAAAAGTTCTCTTTCTAAAATAGTGGAAAGAGGACTTTTTGTGTTTTGGGTATATAAGCTTAGTTTATGGTATTTGTAAAATTGGTGTTGGATTATGATTTAAACTAGTTTTCTAAAGAATTTGAAAAAAATTTTATTTAAGCAAAAAAAAAACCTTGGTTCCAAGGCTTTTCCTGTTGTATGTAGATGCCCCCTACAGGGATCGAACCTGTGACCCACGGATTAAGAGTCCGCTGCTCTGCCAGCTGAGCTAAGGAGGCAAAGAAAAAAGCTGTATTGGTGCCGAAACTTCACGGTTTGTATTGAACCCGCGCAATTAAGCAGGTGGGCAACTCACTCTAACTGAAGCTGTTTCCGTGTGAGACGGCCTACATGCTGTTAGAAGACTTTTGTTTCCCTAATAATACAAAAAATAGTCGGTCAACACTTAAGTGTGAAGTCGTACACCACAGCGTTTCTATACTTATATGATACCACTTTTTCAAAAAAAATCAAGAGGAAAGTGCAATTTTTTGAAAAGGATTTCAGATTTTTCGCAAACGGTCGATAGCTTCCTTTCTTTGAGCCAAGGCCCGTTCATATTTACCAGTATCTTCTGCTTGGAAATAGTGATGATTACGAATTTTTTCTGGCAGATAGTCTTGCTTGACCCAATTTCCAGGATAGTTGTGTGGATAGAGATAGTCTTGGGCATTGCCAAGTTCCTTGCTTCCACTGTAGTGCCCATCACGCAGGTGTCGCGGAATAGGCAAGTGCCCTGATGTTTTGAGGTCAGCAAGTGCCTTATCCATAGCTACATAGGCTGAGTTGGATTTTGGAGAAAGGGCCAAATCAATCACGACATTGGCAATGAGAATGCGGGCTTCTGGGACCCCAATCTTCTGGGCAGCATCCAGAGCAGTCACGGTATGAATCTGGGCCTCAGGATTGGCTAAGCCAATATCTTCATAGGCGATAACAGTCAAGCGACGAGCGAGACTAGGCAGATCCCCAGCCTCAATCAAGCGGGCAGCATAGTGGAGACTGGCATCCACATCTGAGCCACGGATAGACTTTTGCAGGGCAGATAGAACATCATAGTGACCGTCTCCATCCTTGTCCATAGTGATGTAGCTTCTCTGAAGACTATTTTCCATGATGTCTAAGGTGATGTGGCGAATGCCCTTGTCATTCTCAGGGGTAGAGAGAACAGCCAAGTCCAGTGAGTTAAAGGCAGAGCGAAGGTCTCCGTTTGTAGAGGTTGCGATGAAATCCAGCGCATCCTCATCTAGTTCTATTGGAAAATCAAAACCACGTTCAGGGTTACTTAGAGCTATCTGCAGGGCCTCTTTGACGTCTTGGTTAGACAGAGGTTCCAACTCGAAAATTTGAACACGGCTACGAATGGCAGGAGTGACAGAGAAGAAAGGATTTTCAGTCGTTGCTCCAATCATGATGACCAGTCCACTTTCCAAGAGAGGCAAGAGGAAGTCTTGCTTGGTCTTATCTAGTCGATGAATTTCGTCTAGCAATAGGACGAGACCACCAGAAAATTTAGCTTCTTCCGAGATTTCTTGCAGTCGCTTTTTACTATCAACTGTCGCATTGAAAGTTCGAAAGGCATACTTGGTCGTTCCAGCGATGGCAGAGGCAATACTGGTTTTGCCGATTCCCGGAGGGCCATATAGAATCATGGAGGACAGGCGGTTGGCTTCCACCATGCGGCGGATGATTTTTCCAGGTCCGACCAGATGCTCCTGACCGATGACCTGGTCGATGGTTTTAGGGCGCATGCGAAGCGCGAGATTGTCTGGCATAGCAGTCCTTTCTAGCGTGGATTTGAGTAGAATGACTGATCTACTATATCCATTCTAGCCTATTAGTTGTGATATTTCAATGGTTTTGTAATAATCAGGGAGTGAGATAGAATCTTTTTTACTATTTAATTTAATGAGGAGAGGTATCAGCATGAGAGATTTGATTTTCTTTAAAGCTCAAAATAGGATAGTTGAGCCTAAAGAAGTGGAAGTGCTGACTTGAGAAATAATATTGCTGAATGTCATTGTATGAACTATAATGAAAAGAGAGGTGATAAGCAATGGAAATGATGGAACTACCAAGTCAGGAAATTTTGATTTTTACAAAACAAATTCGTCATTGGATTCTTAGTGATCAAGTTATTTCAGGGAAAAGAAAACTTTTCTTCCGGGAAGATACTCCAAAATCAAGTTTAGATTTGTACGAAAACATTAAATCTAAACTTGATTTTGCTTACCAAGAAGTTCATTCTAATAATGGGTTGAAAAAATATGAAAAATAGAATAATTGATGTTTTTGAAGTAGTAAATCGCCTCCTTGTAATAACTGTTGAAAATCCTGATTTTGAATACTTGAGAGTTAATCATACTCAATGAAAATCAAAGAGCAAACTAGGAAACTAGCCGCAGGCTGTACTTGAGTACGGTAAGGCGACGTTGACGTGGTTTGAAGAGATTTTCGAAGAGTATCAGTTTGTAAAAATTGGAGATAAAAAATATAGAGTACGCAGTGTTCCTATGATTCATTCAACTCCGCCTCAATCTGTCTTAGATCGAGATACTTTTACAATTGACTATACAGATGATGAATTGCTCGATAAAGAAGCAGTTTTTACTACTCATTAGAAAAATAGGTATGAATAAATTGGCTTCCCTTAGAACCACATCTAAGGGTTTTTATGTATAATAGAATAATAAGTATCACTCCTTTACAATACGTGTAACACGTGTTATAATGGTGTTGTCAGGAGGTAAAAGCGCTATGCCTATGACACAAAAAGAGATGGTTAAACTCCTTACGGCCCATGGTTGGATAAAGACTAGAGGCGGTAAAGGCTCCCATATTAAAATCGAGAAGCAAGGGGAAAGACCTATCACAATCCTTCATGGTGAGCTGAATAAGTACACTGAAAGAGGGATAAGAAAGCAAGCTGGGTTGTAAAATTCAGCCCCTGCTTTTTGATATGGAGGTAGTGAAATGTTAGTTACGTATCCAGCTTTATTTTATTATGACGACACAGACGGAACAGAAGCGACTTATTTTGTCCATTTCCCAGATTTTGAATACTCAGCTACACAAGGAGAGGGGATTTCTGAGGCTTTGGCTATGGGGTCGGAGTGGCTAGGGATAACTGTTGCAGATTTGATAGAGAGTGATGGAGAGTTACCTCAGCCATCAGATATCAATAGCTTGTCTTTAATTGATAATGATCCTTTTAAAGATGATGAAGATTTCGTGTCAACCTATGACCTTGATAAATCTTTTATTTCTATGGTATCTGTTGATGTATCAGAATACCTAGGAAGTCAGGAACCCATTAAAAAGACTTTGACCATACCAAAATGGGCAGATAAGTTGGGACGAGAAATGGGACTTAACTTTTCTCAGACTTTGACAGACGCTATTGCAGATAAGAAAGTTCAAGCCTAAGATTAAGCGTGGTATCGTGGTAATAGTCAATAAAAAAGCACGTCCACTTGTGCTAGTTACTCGCCTATTGATTTTATAGATTTATTAGCCCTTTCGCGGGCTTTTTATATTGATTTTTATGAGAAATGAAGAAATCAGACTTTTAAGAAAATCACTGATACCAAGGGTTTAAATGAGGTAATATGGTATAATTAGGACATAAAATAATTTTGTGGTAAGATGGTAGTATCTATTTTAGCATATTTCCGAGCAATCGGGGCGATTAAAGAGTCGCATAGAAAGAGGACAAAATGGCAACATACGGATTTTTAGATGTTTTAGAGGAAGAGTTGGACAAGAACTTTCCCTTTGACTTTGAGATTAGCTGGGACAAACGCAACCATGCGGTAGAAGTGAGTTTTCTATTGGAAGCGCAAAATGCTGCAGGTGTGGAGATGGTGGATGAAGACGGAGAGGTTTCATCAGATGACATTCTTTTTGAGGAAGCGGTCCTTTTCTACAATCCTGCCAAGTCAACAGTCAATGAGGAAGACTATTTGACTGTTATTCCTTACCTGCCTAAAAAAGGATTTTCCCGTGAATTTTTAGCTTATTTTGCCCTTTTCCTTAAAGATACTGCTGAGGTTGGGCTAGATACCCTCATGGACTTTTTGGAAGATCCAGAAGCAGAGGAATTTGTTATGGAATGGAATCAAGAAGTCTTTGAAGAAGGAAAAGTTGGCTTGGAAGAGGGAGAATTTTATCCTTATCCAAGATACTAGGAGTTGGTTGGAGGTGTTATGAAGAAAATTGGGACTTATTTGGTTTATGTGCTAGCTGTTGTCTTTATTATGCTAGCTTTTGCTTGTGGAACAATCGCATTTGCAGAGTTGGGGTATTCCGCAGTTTTAGCCTTTACTTTTGGTTATGCCTTCGCTCTTCTAAGCATGTATTTAATCTTTATTCTTCATGAACTGGGTCATGCTTTTTGTGGCTACTTGACAGGCTATCGGCTGGTGGCTTTTGGATTAGGACATTTTATTTTGACCAAAAAGTCAGGCAGGTTTCATCTTAGTAGAACAGCCATTCTGAAAAATGTTGGTGCTCAATACATTGGTTTAAAAGAGGATGAAAGCGATCAAAGAATCATCCTGATGCTTTCAGGAGGCTTGATGGTTCATCTCGGCTTGATATTATTGGCGATAGTGTTTGGATTTTTGACAAGAAGCTGGTATTTTGCAGGGACTTGGATTTTTCTTAATTTATCTTTCTTCCTAAATAACATTTTGCCAGTCGACATCACCGATGGAGCAAAAATTTGGGAATTACTACAACACCCTGAAAATACCAAATACGCCTACCTGGTATTGAGACATTCTGCTCAAACTTTGCTGGCTCCTCAAGAATATGATTTGAAAGACTTTGTTCAAGCAGTTCCTGAGGATGCACGAGGGAGTTTTGCGGATGGTGTATTAGGTATGCAAGGTGAAGTTTCCATTTTGGAAGGGAAGGAAGAAGTAGCTAAACAGCAGTTTCAAGCATTACTTGAGAGGACAACTACTCCGATGATGCAGACAGTTGCCCAACTATCCCTGCTTCATATCGCCTTGTTGGAAGGAGATTTTGAGCAAGCGGAGCAATATGCTAGTATTCGACAGGTCAAATCGTTTCTGTCTCTCAAACTGTCCAATCTTCAAGTGATACAAGCCTGGTATCAATTAAAGGTGAAGAAAGATGTAGATCGAACTCGTAAGGCTCTCAAGATTGCTAGACAGAAAATGGATAGTAGTCGAATGTTGAGGGACGAGAAACGCTATTATGAAAACTTGTTAGCAGAGCTGGAAAAGGAAATGTTAGAAGGAACTGAAGATGGAACTAGAAATTTCTGATTTCCAAGGTTGCAAGATTGCCCTCTTTTGTGGGGATAAGCTACTGACGATTTTGCGTGATGACAAGGACGATATCCCTTGTCCCAACATGTGGGAGTTGCCAGGTGGTGGCCGTGAAGGGGACGAAAGCCCTTTTGAATGCGCTCGGCGTGAAGTTTATGAGGAACTGGGAATTCATTTAGATGAAGACTGTCTGCTTTGGAGCAAGATTTATCCTAGCGTAATTTTTAAAGGCAAGAAATCGGTCTTTATGGTTGGTCAGCTAAGACAAGAACAATTTGACAATATCATCTTCGGAGATGAAGGACAGGGCTATCAGCTGATGAATGTTGAGGAATTTCTTAGTTCCAGTCAAGTTGTGCCTCAGTTGCAAGAGAGATTAAAAGATTATTTAAAAGTAAGTGATTAGAAAGGATGGTTCAGTTACATTTCTAAACTGAACCCGCCCTAAACACTGTGCCAAAAAGATAAACTTCTCTTAGACACAAACGTCTTCAGAGAGTTTCCTATTTTGGCTTTGTGTTTTACGGGCTTGGTATCTTAATAATGGAAACATGGCAAGAGTTAAAAGTTACAGTGAAGCGTGAGGGAGAGGAGTTGGTTTCCAATCTCTTGATTGAGCTGGGAGCGCAAGGGGTAGCAATTGAAGACAGCATGGACTATGTGGGAAATGTGGACCGATTCGGTGAAATTTTCCCAGAGGTGGAGCAACAGGAAGAAATCGTAGTGACCGCCTACTACCCTGAAACGGTTGATGTAGCAGCAGTTGAAGCGGATTTGCAGGCTCGTCTGGCAGAATTGACCGACTTTATGGACCTAGGAGAAGTCAAGATGGGCACGACTGCCTTGGCTGAGGAAGACTGGGCTGACAACTGGAAGAAGTATTATGAACCGGCACGCATCACCCATGACCTGACCATCGTACCGTCATGGACGGACTATGAGGCAACAGCAGGAGAAAAGATTATCAAGCTGGATCCTGGTATGGCCTTTGGGACAGGGACCCACCCAACAACCAAGATGAGCCTCTTTGCCTTGGAACAGGTTCTTCGTGGTGGCGAAACAGTGCTAGATGTAGGGACTGGTTCAGGGGTTCTTTCTATTGCAAGCTCACTCCTAGGTGCCAAGGAGATTTTCGCCTATGACTTGGATGATGTGGCGGTTCGTGTGGCTCAGGAAAATATTGAGCTCAACACTGGTATGGAAAATATCCATGTAGCAGCAGGAGACTTGCTTAAGGGAGTTGAGATTGAAGCAGATGTCATCGTGGCTAATATCTTGGCGGATATTCTCATTCATCTGACGGAGGATGCTTATCGCTTGGTAAAGGATGAAGGCTACCTCATCATGAGTGGCATTATCAAGGACAAGTGGGACATGGTGCGCGAGTCGGCTGAGTCAGCTGGATTTTTCCTTGAAACCCACATGGTTCAAGGGGAATGGAATGCCTGTGTCTTTAAGAAAACCAAGGATATTTCAGGTGTGATTGGAGGCTAGCATGCAGCAGTATTTTGTCAAGGGGAGTGCAGTCTCTCCTGTCACCATCGAGGACAAGGAAACCAGCAAGCATATGTTTCAGGTTATGCGCCTGAAAGAAGATGATGAAGTGACCTTGGTCTTTGATGATGGCATAAAACGTTTGGCGTGCGTGCTGGATGTGGAAGCCCGTCAGTTTGAGTTGGTCCAAGAATTAGCTGACAATGTGGAATTACCAATCCAAGTGACCATCGCATCTGGATTTCCCAAGGGAGACAAGCTGGAGTTCATCGCTCAAAAAGTAACCGAACTGGGTGCTAGCCAAATCTGGGCCTTTCCTGCCGACTGGTCAGTTACCAAGTGGGATGGCAAGAAATTGGGTAAAAAGGTTGAAAAATTAGAAAAAATTGCCCTTGGAGCAGCAGAACAAAGCAAGCGTAATGTTGTTCCAAGTATCAAGCTTTTCGAGAAAAAAGCCGATTTTCTAGCTCAGTTGGACCAGTTTGACTCTATCATAGTAGCTTATGAAGAGTCTGCTAAAGACGGTGAAGCCACTGCTCTCTTGCAAGCAGTCTCTGGTCTTGAAAAAGGAGCCAAATTGCTCTTTATATTTGGACCAGAAGGCGGTCTGTCACCTGCAGAAATTGAGAGTTTCGAAGCTAAGGGAGCAGTATTGGCAGGACTTGGCCCTCGTATCTTGCGAGCAGAAACAGCACCGCTTTACGCCTTATCAGCCCTTAGTGTTTTATTAGAATTAGAGAAATAAGAGGAAGAAAATGGAACAAAAACACCGTTCAGAATTTCCAGAGAAGGAACTTTGGGATTTAACAGCCCTATATCAAGACCGTGAGGATTTCTTGCGTGCGATCGAGAAGGCTCGTGAAGACATCAACCAATTTAGTCGTGATTACAAGGGAAATCTTCATACTTTTGAGGATTTTGAAAAGGCCTTTGCGGAATTGGAACAAATCTACATTCAGATGAGCCATATTGGCAACTATGGCTTTATGCCGCAGACGACAGACTATAGCAATGAGGATTTTGCTAATATCGCCCAAGCTGGGATGGAATTTGAAACAGACGCCAGCGTAGCCTTGACCTTCTTTGACGATGCCTTGGTGGAAGCTGATGAGGAAGTCTTGGACCGTTTGGGTAAATTGCCTCATTTGACGGCGGCCATTCGTCAGGCCAAAATCAAAAAAGCCCACTATCTAGGGGCTGATGTGGAGAAGGCCTTGACCAATCTCGGTGAAGTTTTCTACAGTCCGCAGGATATTTATACTAAGATGCGTGCTGGGGATTTTGAAATGGCTGACTTTGAAGCCCATGGCAAGACCTACAAAAACAGCTTTGTGACCTATGAAAATTTCTACCAAAATCATGAGGATGCTGAGGTTCGTGAGAAATCCTTCCGTTCCTTCTCAGAGGGACTTCGTAAGCACCAAAATACGGCCGCTGCAGCCTATCTAGCCCAAGTCAAGTCTGAAAAACTACTAGCAGATATGAAGGGTTACGACTCAGTCTTTGATTATCTCCTGGCTGAGCAAGAAGTGAACCGTGCTATGTTTGATCGTCAGATTGACCTCATCATGAAGGATTTTGCGCCCGTTGCTCAGAGATACCTCAAGCATGTTGCCAAGGTGAATGGCCTTGAAAAGATGACCTTTGCAGACTGGAAATTGGACTTGGATAGCGCCCTCAATCCTCAAGTGACTATTGACGACGCCTATGATTTGGTCATGAAGTCGGTAGAACCTTTGGGGCAGGAATATTGTCAGGAAGTTTCTCGCTATCAAGAAGAGCGCTGGGTGGACTTTGCTGCTAACAGTGGCAAGGATTCCGGCGGTTATGCGGCGGATTCATATCGCGTGCACCCTTATGTCCTCATGAGCTGGACAGGCCGTTTGAGCGATGTCTATACCTTGATTCATGAAATCGGGCATTCTGGTCAATTCATCTTTTCAGACAATCATCAGAGTTACTTCAATGCTCACATGTCGACTTACTATGTTGAAGCGCCGTCAACTTTCAATGAATTGCTTCTCAGTGATTACTTGGAGCATCAGTCTGACGACCCTCGTCAAAAACGCTTCGCTCTGGCTCACCGCTTGACAGACACCTACTTCCATAACTTTATCACTCACCTTTTGGAAGCAGCATTCCAGCGTAAAGTGTATACATTGATTGAAGAAGGGGAGACCTTTGGAGCAAGTAAGCTCAACAGCATTATGAAGGAAGTTTTGACCGATTTCTGGGGAGATGCCATTGAAATCGACGATGATGCAGCTTTGACTTGGATGCGCCAAGCTCACTACTACATGGGCTTGTATAGTTATACTTACTCAGCAGGACTAGTTATCTCGACAGCTGGTTACCTTCATCTTAAAAACTCTGAAACCGGAGCTGAAGACTGGCTCAATCTCCTCAAATCAGGTGGTAGCAAGACACCGCTTGAGTCAGCCATGATTATCGGAGCCGATATTTCAACAGACAAACCACTTCGTGATACCATCCAATTCTTGTCTGATACGGTTGATCAGATTATCGCCTACAGTGCCCAGTTGGGAGAGTAAGGGGAATAGAGAGGTTGTTATAGAATTGGTATGGACAGTTATTTGCTTAAAAATCCATGTTTAAATCCCCCACTCCTTTTCGAGGAATTCTTTGCCCTGCTCTGTAATGGTAAGTGAACGTGGCGTTTGTGCAGGGATGACCAATTGTTTTTCACTGAAAAATTCTAAAAGAGCATTGCCGAGAGCTCCGCCGACATGATTTTTACGTTCGCTCCAATCCAAACATTTAGGGCAAAATTTCCGTTTTTTCTTTTTCAATTCATCCGTATCAATGTGTAATTTTCTTTGGAAATAAGACTTCCCAGCTTCAGTGAGTTGGAAGTCTTTTTCTGATTCGCTGAGGAGATTTTCTTGCAAGAGATAATTGGTAATGGAAATGCCAAGCTCACCAGCAATATGGTCATAGCAGGTGCGAGCGACCTTTAATTCCTTTTTGTGAATGTGTTGTTTATAACTTTTGACATCACGCTGAGGAGAGTAGAAGCTGAGAAATTCCAGCATTTCTGCAATGGCAGCACTTTTTAAAGAATAATAATGAAAACGTCCATAGGTTTGTAGAGTGGTTACCTGTGCTTCGGTAAGTAATTTGAGGTGATAGCTGACAGTATGTTGCTTGATTTTGGTAAAGCTGGCAATTTCGTTAACCGTGTGAGCTTTTCCATCCATTAGAATATCTAAAATGTGCATCCGAGAAGGGTCTGATAAGAGTTTTGTGATGATGAAAATATCTGGTTCCATAAAAATTTTCTCCAAATTTCATATATCGATGATTTTCTATCTTTTATTATACTATAATTAAAGCACAAGATAAATAGATTTTTAAAATGTTTTACTAGAGAATATTTTAAATTTTATTGTCTGAGTTTAAATGGAGGTAAAATTACAAAAGTAATTGCAGCAGTATCCACAGTTGAAGGACGTTAATCTTAAGATTACATTCTCAACATTTTTTCAAAAGTGAATGGATTTTTCCATTCCTTTTGTCTATTTTAGGAGGAAATAGAATTGAATTTACCTAAAATTAAAGATATTCATAGTGTCCTATTTTTAAAGGATAAAATTAGATTAGGTATAGGAAAAGATTATGGTATTGAGATTGAGAATCTGGATGAGAAGTATACTCAGCTCATTAAGCTTCTCGATGGACAATACACAATCAATGAAATTTGTAGCTTAGTTGATAGCTTGTCCCCTAATGAGGTAGAAGAAAGTATTTCTTTACTAGATACACTAGGGTATTTGGAGGATAATTTTGTTACTACAACTGAATTAACTTCAGAAGAATTGGATAGATATTCCGTAAATCTTAACTTTTTTAATACTTTAGATACATTATCTTTAACAAAATATGATTATCAGTTAAAATTAAAAAAGACGCGTATTTTGCTCTTAGGTATTGGCGGTATAGGAAGTAATATCTGTCTAGCATTGGCTGAATTAGGTATAGGGCATATTACAGCAGTTGATTTTGATACGGTCGAAGCTAGTAATCTCAATAGACAAATTTTGTATTCGACATCTGATATTGGAAAAAGAAAAGTAGAGGCTGCAAAAGAGTCGCTTAGAAAGTTTAATCCTTTAATTGAATTTGAGGTACTTGATAAAGAGATAGGTTCAAAAGAGGATGTCGATGAGTTAATAAAAACTTCAAAATGTGATATCGTAGTAAATGTTGCAGATTATCCAACAGGCTATATTGATTTTTGGGTCAATGAAGCCTGTGTTCAATACAATAAATTATGTCTGTCTGCTGTGGTTGGTAAGAAAAATTGGAAAAAATTCCTGAGTATGCTGAAGAGTTGGAGACCGTTCGTACAATGACAAATTCATTGGAACTAGAGATGTTCAGAACTCCGAATGGTGCTTTAGGTCCTGCTTGTCTATTTCAAGGGTATTTTATTTCGTTTGAAATTTTAAGATATATTTTTTGGGGATACGAAGCATTGCTAACATTTAATAAAAGATTCTCAATTGACTTTATAACATTCGAACAACATTTTGATGAATTAACAAAGTATCCAACATGCTCTATTTGTGGGGGAAAGAAAGAGTGAAGAAGTTAAGTGTTAAAAATCTAAAAAAGCAATATGGTTCTTATGAAGCTGTCAAGGGAATTAGCTTTGAATTGGGATAAGGAGAGTGTTTGGGTATCTTGGGAATCAACGGTGCTGGCAAAACATCCACTTTAAAGATGATTTACTCACTGACCTCAATTTCCTCAGGAGAGATTGATATCTTGGGGCAAAATATTGAAACCAATCGTCGTAAGAGTAAATCTTGTCTGGGTATTGTAGGGCAGGAGGATATGCTGGACATGACCTTGAATGTTTATGATAATCTTTTTGCTCACGGTCTATGTTATGGTATCTCATCTGTCGAACTTAGGAAGAGAATCGATTCTCTCTTGGATTTTGTTCAACTGAGCAAACATGCGCAAAAGATGGTGAATCAGCTGTCGGGTGGGATGCGACGACGTCTTGTCTTGGCAAGAGCTCTCATCAATCGGCCTGATATTATCATTTTAGATGAACCGACAGTTGGTTTAGACATTCAATCCCGCAATATTATTTGGGATAAACTTTTGGAGTTGAAGGAATTAGGTGTTTCTATCATTATTACTTCCCACTATATGAATGAGATTGAATATTTGACAGATAGGGTGCTGATGCTCCACCAAGGGACTATCAAAGAAGAAGGAACTGTAGAAGACTTGCTCATCAAGTATGATGCTGACAACCTTGAGACGCTTTTTTTGGGGTTGACTGGGACAGAGAAGGAGGACTTGCATGTTTAAGTTATCATTTCAGTCCATCGGACACGTTGTGGTACGCAACTACATGAGTTTTAGAAATTTATTTAAAATTTCAATTGTCCCCAACCTTATCGACCCCCTCTTTTATCTTTTAGCAATGGGATTTGGAGTTGGTGCCTACTTGACGCATGTTAACGGTATGCTCTACCGTGATTTTGTCATTACAGGTTTAATTGCTGCGACTGCCATGTCTGCGGCCACCGCAGAAACAACGGTCAATGCCTTTATCCAGTATAAGATTGAAAAGACTTATGATGCTATGTTGATGACGCCAATCAATACGAGTGATATTGTGGTGGGTCAGGCTATCTGGGCAGGTATTCGTGCAGTGATTTTCGGTGGGATTTTTTGGCTGATTTCCATGCTTATCACAGCGCATTTTCATGTCTTGATGTTATTGATTCCTCTGATTTTATTTATAGTGGGTTATTTGTTTGGTGTTTTAGGACTAATCTTTACCTACTTGGCACCGTCTAGGGAATTTCTGAATTACTACAATGTTTTGGTAATCCGTCCTCTTTATATGTTTTCAGATACCTTCTTTCCCATTACTTCCTTGCCCCCAATACTTGGTGATTTGACTTGGTTTTCTCCCTTGTATCACGCTACCCGCATGATTCGTATTATATGGGGAGGTGAGGTGACAGGTTTGTATCTTCATCTTATCTGGTTGATAGCCTTGGCGCTCTTGATAACGGTACTTCCTATGTATATGTTACATCGTAGATATTATAGATAGTCTAATTATTTGTGATGTTGTAGTCATATTCTAATTTATACTAAACGTTATTCGAATTTGGACAGGTATGGGAACTGTGCCTATCAATATTGTAATTTATGGAAGTTGAAATAGTACGGTTCAGTTTTTAAAATATTGTTAGAAATTATAGTGAAATGAAATAAGAACAGGACAAATCGATCAAGACAGTCAAATCGATTTCTAACAATGTTTTAGAAGTAGAGGTGTACTATTCTAGTTTCAATCTACTATACTTTGTCAAAAATATTCTCAACCTTGATTCTCTCCTTAGATAGCGCATGGTTACAGGCTTTCTCTTCAGCTGTTAGCGGCTTGAGTTTGCTGGATTTACGTGGAGTTTGTGCTTGAGGATATAGCTTCATGAGCCCTTGATAACCACTGTCAGACAAGATTTTACCAGCTTGTCCGATATTTCT
>NZ_VMKU01000121.1:0-1622 GCF_013276315.1 Streptococcus sp. 2741
TTTGAAAATGATTGAGTATGATTCCAACAGAAAGTGCTGTTTCTACAAGCTCTTCAACTTCTTTTACAGACTTATCTTCTATTCTCATCATTCCGAGAACAATTTCTGATAATTCTTTGTCATCTTGACCAAGAGTTATGTATCTCATCAAATTTTTCTCCTTTAATTCTACATTCTTCATTTAATTATAACAAAAAACCGCTTTGCAACGGCTTTTTGACTATATTTCACTCCATTTTATCTTCTTAAACCCACGGAACAAGACAAAGATTCCAATAAAGAGGACAGCTAAAGGAATAATCTTTGTGAGGAAAACATTTGAAATGCCCATCCACTCATAATAACGGAGCAGAGAACCCACCACAAGATGGGCAACAATCATACTGACAAAGGGACGAAAGACCGCTTCTTTCCAATTCCAAATACTGATGACTAGAGAAAGCGTAAAGACAAGGAAACTGTCCCAGGGAGCAGGAAGATAAAAGGCTCCTTCTTGTACAAAACTTCCTATTCCTACATATCCCAGAACAACTAGCAGAACAAGAATCCCAACGACAATATAGGTGCCAATTTTCATTTTAGAAGAATCTTGGACTAAGCTCCAACGTAAGATTGTAGCCACAAGCCCAAAGCCAACTAGAAAAAGAAGAAGTTGCCCTAAAAACGTGAGCAAATTGACTGTTAAGAGAGGACCTTTAGAAAAATCGCCTAGTAGTTGATAGTAATGTAATACCGCCAGGACAAGAATTGGTGTTAAAAAGGACTCTTTGACCGAACTACGTGGTGCTTCCTTGAGCATCTCTTTCATTAATTTTTTAGGATTCTTACCTAAATAATCCTCTGCACTCATGCCATCTCGTTCTGCTTCTGAAAAATCTAACATCATCAAATAAATCTGCTCTCTGAGATAGTCTTCATCATAGAGAAATCCAGCAAGATTAAAACTTTCCCACAACTCCTCAAAATACTGCTGATTGTCCTCAGAAAACTCATGCAACAAATTGTTTGTTTCTTCATAATACTTCATTTTCTTCATGGTTTAACCCCCATTCTTAATCCCTTCTACTTTTTGACTCAAATCGTCCCATTGTTGCCAAAAGACCGAGACACGCTCTTCTCCTTCTTTCATTAATGAAAAATACTTCCGATCTGGACCATCTGGCGACGGGCGCATGTCGCCTCTTATCCATTGATTTTTTTCTAACTTTTGCAACAAAGGATAAATAGTTCCTGGAACGATAGTATCAAATCCAGCCTCTCGCAAAGTCTGAACCAACTCATAACCATACCGCTCTTTTTGACCAATCATATCCAAGACACAACCTTCAAGAACACCTTTTAATAGCTGAGTTTCTTTCATCACTTCTCCCTTCTAATCTATTTTGTAATACCTACTAGTAACTTCACCTATAGTATATCACTTCTACACTAGTTTGTAAAGCATAATAGTTAATACTCTTCGAAAATCTCTTCAAACCACGTCATCGTCGCCCTACCGTATGTATGGTTACTGACTTCGTCAGTTTCATCTACAACCTCAAAACGGTGTTTTGAGCAACCTGCGGCTAGCTTCCTAGTTTGCTCTTTGATTTTCATTGAGTGTAAGTCATAACCACCCGTGA
>NZ_VMKU01000122.1:0-17123 GCF_013276315.1 Streptococcus sp. 2741
TAAGTGATAAAGTCGGGAAAGCGCTTTCTATTATTAGTATACGTCAAAAAAAGAAAAAAACAAGTCTATTTATTTATTTTTTTATATGGTATAATAGAATAGTTGGAGAGTTTTTATATAGCTTTAAAAGGCTGATATGAATACTTTGTATAATCTAATGATTCTTCAAAAAATTTCTTATTCAAACAAGAGCAAAGAGAAGGTGGGCTGCATATCAGAAGTTAGATGTATTTCTGTCTAACTTTTGAGGTGTAGTTCATTTTAAAACCACGAATCCTATGTGACTCGTGGTTCTTTTTTATAAACTAGTAGAGTGTTTTGGTTGTACTTTTTGCTCAGGGTCGATGTAGTTGATAGCATTATTGACAGCAGTTGGAGCTTCTCCGAGACCTGTCGCAATCAAGTCAATTTTTCCGTCATAGTAGCAGCAGTCACCGATAGCATAGATACCTGCTTGGCTGGATTCCTGTTTGCTGTTGACGATAATCTTGTGGCGGTTGAGGTCGAGCCCCCAGCTTTTGAGGTTACCGACAGAAGATTTGAAACCATAGTTGATAAAAAGGTGGTCTAGGTCAATCGTTTCGGTTTCATCAGATTTAACTTTTGTGATTTCAAGTTTATCAAGCGTTTTTCCATCTCCAAGGAGTTGGCTAGGGACGAATGGTGTCTTGATGGTTACAGATGATTCTTGCAAGGCTTGGACACTGTGTTCTAAGGCGCGGAAATTATCTCTGCGGTGGACAAGGGTAGTTGGCGCAATTTTTTCAAAAGCTAAAGCCCAATCCACAGCTGAGTCTCCTCCACCAAGAATCGTCACTTTCTTACCAGCATATTGCTGGATGTTGGAAACGTGGTAGTGGATATTTTCATAGCCTTCAACGCCTTCTAGTTCCAGAGGACGTGGTTTGAAGGCACCGCCACCCATAGCGATGATAACAGTTTTAGACAGGCGACTTCCTTTAGAAGTTGTGATGGCAAAGCCTTCTTCTTGTTTTTCAATCTCAAGAACCGTTTCATTGAGATGAATAGGGGTATCAAAGCCATTTAATTGCTCGATTAGACGGTTAGTCAACTCTTCTCCAGTCAGGTTTGGGAAACCTGGGACGTCTAGGATTTCCTTTTCAGGGTAGAGAATAGCAGGTTGTCCACCTAGCTGGGGAAGAGAGTCGATGATTTGGACCTTGGCTTGGCGTAGGTGGGCATAAAAGGCTGCAAAAAGCCCGACAGGACCACCACCTACAATGGTAATATCATAGAGTTGAGACATGGTTTCTCCTTTGTTTTTTCTAGTCAGTTTATTGTATCATATTTTTGCTCAATGTAAAATGGACTAGGATAGGGAAAAAAATGCCAGAAAAATGCCAGAAAATGGTATAATAGGACGAAAGTGTTTTGATAGGGAGGATATCAGGGATGAATTTTCAACAATTATCCAATCTGCAATATTGGACCAGTTTGTTTGCAAGTCCATGGACGATAGCTATCAATCTGATTGATATTTTGATTGTTGCTTATATTTTATACCATTTTACAAAAGCTATTGCAGGAACCAAGATTATGATTTTGGTACGTGGAGTTTTGGTGTTTATTTTAGCTCAAATCCTTGCAAATATGATTGGTTTGACTACGATTTCTTGGTTAATCAATCAAATTATTACTTATGGGGTTATTGCGGCGGTTGTTATCTTCTCTCCAGAGATTCGGACTGGTTTGGAACGTTTGGGAAGAGCGACAGATTTCTTTTCCAATGCCCCTATTAGTGCTGAGGAACAGATGATTCGTGCTTTTGTTAAGTCTGTTGAATACATGAGTCCTCGTAAAATCGGGGCCTTGGTTGCTATTCAGCGTGTACGTACCTTGCAGGAGTATATTTCGACAGGAATTCCCTTGGATGCTAAGATTTCTGCAGAACTTCTCATTAACATTTTTATTCCCAACACTCCCCTACATGATGGTGCGGTGATTATCAAAGAAGAACGTATTGCTGTGACGTCTGCCTATCTGCCCTTGACAAAAAACACAGGGATTTCCAAGGAATTTGGGACCAGACACCGGGCGGCTATCGGTTTATCAGAAGTCTCAGATGCCTTGACTTTTGTCGTATCAGAGGAAACGGGAGGAATTTCGATAACCTATAATGGAAGCTTTAAGCACAACCTAACACTTGATGAATTTGAAACAGAATTACGTGAAATCTTACTTCCAAAAGAGGAAGCGGGTCTTAGTTTTAAAGAACGATTGCTAGGAGGATGGAAACATGAAAAAAAATAGTTTATATATCATATCCTCACTCTTTTTTGCTTGTGTCTTATTTGTCTATGCTACGGCGACGAATTTTCAAAACAGTACCAGTGCTAGGCAGGTAAAAACGGAAACCTATACGAATACAGTAACAAATGTTCCTATTGACATACGCTATAATAGTGATGAGTATTTTATTAGCGGTTTTGCTTCAGAAGTCTCAGTGGTCTTGACTGGTGCAAATCGCCTATCGCTAGCTAGTGAAATGCAAGAAAGCACACGTAAATTCAAGGTTACTGCTGACCTAACAGATGCCAGTGTTGGAACGATTGAAGTTCCTTTGAGCATTGAAGATTTACCCAATGGGCTGACCGCTGTGGCGACTCCGCAAAAAATTACAGTCAAGATTGGGAAGAAGGCTCAGAAGGATAAGGTAAAGGTTGTACCAGAGATTGACCCTAGTCAAATTGATAGTCGGGTACAGATTGAAAATGTCACGGTGTCAGATGAAGAAGTGTCGATTACGAGTGATCAAGAGACATTGGATAGAATTGATAAGATTATCGCTGTCTTGCCAACTAGCGAACACATAACAGGTAATTACAGTGGTTCAGTACCTTTGCAGGCAATCGACCGCAATGGTGTTGTCTTACCGACAGTTATCACTCCCTTTGATACAACAATGAAGGTAACTACAAAACCAGCAGCACCAAGTTCAAGCACATCAAATTCAACTACAAGCAGTTCATCGGAGACATCTTCGTCAACGAAAGCAACTAGTTCAAAAACGAATTAAAAATAGAAAAAGGATTTTATAAAAATGGGTAAATATTTTGGGACTGATGGAGTCCGTGGAGAAGCTAATGTGGAACTTACTCCAGAATTAGCTTTTAAGCTCGGACGTTTTGGAGGCTATGTTCTTAGTCAACATGAAACGGAAGCACCGAAAGTCTTTATAGGACGTGACACACGTATTTCAGGGGAAATGCTAGAATCTGCCTTGGTAGCTGGTCTTCTATCTGTAGGAATTCACGTATACAAACTAGGTGTTCTGGCGACACCAGCAGTAGCTTACTTGGTAAAAACTGAGGGAGCAAGCGCCGGTGTCATGATTTCTGCTAGCCACAACCCAGCCCTTGATAATGGAATCAAGTTCTTTGGCGGTGATGGCTTCAAACTAGATGACGAAAAAGAAGCAGAAATTGAAGCCTTGCTAGATGCTGCGGAAGACACTCTTCCTCGTCCAAGTGCAGAAGGCTTGGGAACTTTGGTAGATTATCCAGAAGGCTTGCGTAAGTATGAAGGCTACCTTGTTTCAACTGGAACTCCTCTTGAAGGAATGAAGGTTGCCTTGGATACAGCTAATGGTGCAGCTTCTACAAGTGCCCGTCAAATCTTTGCAGACCTTGGTGCTCAGTTGACTGTTATAGGGGAAACACCAGATGGTCTTAACATCAACCTTAATGTTGGTTCAACCCACCCAGAAACCCTTCAAGAAGTGGTCAAAGAAAGCGGCTCAGCTATTGGTTTGGCCTTTGATGGAGACAGTGACCGTTTGATTGCTGTTGATGAAAATGGCGACATCGTCGATGGTGACAAGATTATGTACATCATTGGGAAATACCTTTCTGAAAAAGGACAATTGGCTCAAAATACAATTGTGACAACTGTTATGTCTAACCTTGGTTTCCACAAGGCCTTGGATCGCGAAGGTATTAACAAGGTAGTCACTGCAGTTGGCGACCGCTACGTTGTTGAAGAAATGCGAAAATCAGGCTACAACCTCGGTGGTGAACAATCTGGGCACGTTATCTTGATGGACTACAATACAACAGGTGATGGTCAATTATCCGCTGTCCAATTGACAAAAATCATGAAGGAAACTGGTAAGAGCTTGTCAGAGTTGGCAGCAGAAGTAACCATCTATCCACAAAAATTAGTCAATATCCGAGTGGAAAATGCCGTGAAGGAAAAGGCTATGGAAGTGCCAGCTATCAAGGCTATCATCGAGAAGATGGAAGAAGAAATGGCAGGGAATGGTCGTATCTTAGTACGCCCAAGTGGAACAGAGCCCCTCTTGCGTGTTATGGCAGAAGCGCCTACCACAGAAGAAGTTGACTACTATGTTGATACCATCGCAGACGTAGTTCGAGCTGAAATTGGGATGGACTAAAACTTAGAAAACTAGATGAAAATAAAAAATTATGGTACAATAGCTTATAATATTGTAGCCGAGGGAGAAAGATATGAATCTTAAACGTGAACAAGAATTTGTTAGTCAGTATCATTTTGATGCGCGTAATTTTGAATGGGAAAATGAAAATGGAGCTCCTGAAACTAAGGTGGATGTGAACTTCCAATTGCTCCAACATAATCAAGAAAATCAAGTGACTTCCTTGATTGTCATCTTGACATTTATGATTGTATTTGATAAGTTTGTCATCAGTGGAACCATTTCACAGGTAAATCATATCGATGGCCGTATTGTCAATGAACCAAGTGAATTGAGCCAAGAAGAAGTGGAAACTTTGGCTCGTCCATGTTTGAATATGCTCAACCGTTTGACTTACGAAGTAACTGAAATTGCATTAGACTTACCAGGAATCAATTTGGAGTTCTAATATGAAACTAGCTGTTATCACAGATTCTTCTGCCTATCTCAGTGCAGAGACCTTGCAAAGAGAAGATTTGTATGTCTTGGATATTCCTGTCAATATTGATGGTGAGGAGTATGTCGAAGGCATCAATCTGACTGCTGAGGAATTTTACCCAAAAATGGCTCAGGCTTCTGAATTGCCTAAGACCAGTCAACCAAGTATTGCCAAGTTAGATGAGATCTTAACTTCGCTCAAAGAACAAGGTTATACACATGCCTTGGGGCTGTTCCTATCTTCTGGAATTTCAGGTTTTTACCAAAATATTCAGTATATGGTGGATGACTATGAAGGTTTAACCATTGCTTTCCCAGACACTTTGATTACAAGCGCTCCCCTAGGCATCATGGTTGAAAGCGTCTTTAACTGGCGAGATCAGGGCGATGATTTTGCTATCATTCAGGATAAGCTAGCTATTCAAATCAGCCGTACGTCAGCTTTTATCATGGTAGATGACCTGGATCATTTGGTAAAAGGTGGGCGCCTTTCAAATGGGGCTGCCATTTTGGGCAATTTGCTTAGCATTAAGCCAATCCTTTATTTTAACGATCAAGGTGTGATTGAAGTTTACGAAAAAGTTCGTACGGAAAAGAAAGCAACCAAGCGCTTGATTGAAATCATCAAGGAAACAACGGCTTCAGGCCAATATCGGGTCATTGTCATTCATGGGAATGCTCCTGAAAAGGCTGAAGAATTGCGTCAGCACTTGATTGAATCTGGATTAAGTTCAGATGTTTCGCTTGCTACATTCGGTAGTGTCATTGGAACCCACCTAGGAGCAGGAAGTATTGCTCTGGGTTATATTCCAGTGATTTAGTTGGCACTTTTAGGCTAGTTAAGATGCCTTGTATCTTAGCAATTGAACACGGACTACCTGCCTCTTGAAAAAAGATGCCTGTCTTGCCTTTCGTGGCAAGTCAGCGTCATTCCCTATTTTTCATGGGCAGCTAAGGTCCTTTGTATCTTGATAATTGAACACGCCTGGGACCCTGTGTGAAAAAGATAGTTCTTCCAAGGAGTAGACACTTCTTGATCAGAATTCCTATTTTCACTTTGTGTTCTTACAGGCCTTGTATCTTAGACAGGAGTAGAGATGAGTATTCGAGTAATTATTGCTGGTTTTAAGGGAAAGATGGGGCAAGCTGCTTGTCAGATGGTCTTGGCTGATCCAGACTTGGATTTGGTAGCAGTTTTGGATCCCTTTGAGTCTGAATCAGAATGGCAGGGAATTCCTGTTTTCAAGGATAAGACTGATTTAGCAGGCTTTGAAGCGGATGTCTGGGTAGACTTTACTACACCAGCTGTTGCCTATGAAAATACACGTTTTGCTCTTGAAAATGGCTTTGCTCCAGTAGTTGGAACGACTGGTTTCACGAGTGAAGAAATTACAGAGCTAAAAGTATTTTCTCGTGCCCAAGATTTGGGTGGCTTGATCGCTCCAAATTTTGCCTTGGGTGCTGTCTTGCTTATGCAATTTGCAAGGCAGGCTGCTAAATATTTCCCCAATGTGGAGATTATCGAGCTCCATCATGACAAGAAAAAGGATGCTCCGAGTGGAACAGCTATTAAAACGGCTGAGTTAATGGCAGAAGTTCGAGAGTCTATTCAGCAAGGTGCGCCTGATGAGGAAGAATTGATTGCAGGTGCCCGTGGTGCTGACTTTGATGGCATGCGGATTCACTCAGTTCGTTTACCAGGCTTGGTAGCCCATCAGGAAGTCATCTTTGGCAATCAGGGAGAAGGATTGACGCTCCGTCATGACTCCTATGATCGCAGCTCCTTCATGACAGGGGTGAATTTGGGAATTAAAGAAGTTGTCAAGCGTCATGAGCTTGTCTATGGATTAGAACGCTTATTATGAGATTAACGCAAATGCCTTCTGAATTTCAGAAGGCTTTACCAGTATTAGAAAAAATTAAAGAAGCAGGTTTTGAGGCCTATTTTGTTGGAGGTTCTGTTCGAGATGCCCTTCTCAATCGCCCTATCCATGATGTGGATATTGCGACGTCTTCTTATCCAGAAGAGACCAAGCAGATTTTTCCGCGAACAGCCGATATCGGAATCGAGCATGGAACCGTCTTGGTCTTAGATGGGGATGAGGAGTATGAGGTAACCACCTTTCGGACAGAGGATGTCTATGTGGACTATCGCAGACCCAGTGCGGTTTCTTTTGTTCGCTCGCTAGAAGAAGACCTTAAGCGCCGTGATTTTACAGTCAATGCCTTTGCCTTGGACGAGACAGGGGAAATCATTGACTTGTTTCATGGTTTAGAAGATTTGGAAAAGCAAGTCTTACGAGCGGTTGGAGTGGCTAGTGAGCGTTTCAACGAAGATGCTCTACGAATTATGCGTGGTTTCCGTTTTCAGGCTAGTCTTGGCTTTGAACTTGAGCCAGAAACCTTTAAAGCTATGAAGACATTGACGCCACTTTTGGAGAAAATTTCTGTGGAGCGTACCTTCGTTGAGTTTGATAAACTCTTGCTGGCTCCATTTTGGAGAAGGGGCTTGGCTTCCATGATTGAGAGTCAAGCTTATGACTATCTCCCTAATCTGGCATCTAGCCAAGACAAACTTAACAGACTGTTTGATTTAGAGACTGATTTCACCTTTGAATCTTCAGAGCAAGCTTGGGCGGCTCTACTGTGGGCTTTGGAGATTGAAAATGCGCAGCCATTTTTGAAAGCTTGGAAGACCTCACGTCAGTTTGCCAAGCAAGTTCAGGATTTGCTGACTATTTTGGCTTTGCGTGAAAAGGGAGAATTGAGCAAGCGCGATTGTTATCGCTTTGACTTGGAGTTGCTTTTACAGGCTGAAAATCTTCGTCAGACCCAGGGAAAACCAGTCAACCCACAAGTCATAACAGAAACCTATCAGAGTTTGACCATTCATGACAAGAAAGAAATTCAGATTAATGGTGGCATTTTGATCAAGGAATATGGTTATCAGCCCGGACCAGACTTGGGAGAGATTTTAACAGAGATTGAGTATGCCATTGTCGATGGAGAATTGGAAAATGACCGTCAAGCCATCCATGCTTACCTGAGGGAGAAAAAATGAGTGATTTTATTGTTGAAAAACTAAGTAAATCCGTCGGTGACAAGACCGTTTTTAAGGATATTTCCTTTATCATCCATGACCTAGACAGAATTGGTTTGATTGGTGTCAATGGAACAGGGAAGACCACCCTTTTAGATGTTCTTTCTGGCGTTTCTGGCTTTGATGGGGATGTCAGTCCCTTTTCGGCTAAGAATGATTACCAGATTGGTTATTTGACTCAAGATCCTGATTTTGATGATAGCAAGACGGTCTTGGATACGGTTCTTTCCAGCGACCTCAAGGAAATCCAGCTCATTCGTGAGTATGAGTTGATCATGCTCAACTACAGTGAGGACAAGCAGGCTCGTTTGGAACGGGTCATGGCTGAAATGGACTCTCTCCAAGCTTGGGAAATCGAGAGTCAGGTCAAGACTGTTCTCAGCAAGCTGGGGATTCAGGACTTATCTACTCCTGTTGGGGAATTGTCAGGTGGTCTAAGAAGACGGGTCCAGTTGGCGCAAGTTCTTCTTGGTAATCACGACCTCTTGCTGCTGGACGAGCCGACCAACCATCTGGATATTGCGACTATTGAGTGGCTGACCCTCTTTTTGAAAAATTCTAAGAAGACGGTTCTCTTTATCACCCATGATCGCTATTTCTTGGACGCTTTGTCAACTCGGATTTTCGAATTGGATCGCGCAAGCTTGACCGAATATCAGGGCAATTATCAGGACTATGTTCGCCTAAAGGCGGAACAGGATGAGCGTGACGCAGCTCTTCTCCACAAAAAAGAACAACTTTATAAGCAAGAATTGGCCTGGATGCGCAGACAACCGCAGGCGCGTGCAACCAAGCAGCAGGCTCGTATCAATCGTTTCCATGATCTGAAAAAGGATGTTTCAGTAGGCGTTGCTGAGACAGACTTGACCATGAATTTTGAGACTAGTCGGATTGGGAAAAAAGTCATCGAGTTTCAGGATGTTTCCTTCGCCTATGAAAACAAGCCTATTTTGCAAGATTTTAATCTCTTAGTTCAGGCCAAAGACCGTATTGGAATTGTTGGGGACAACGGTGTTGGAAAATCAACCCTGCTCAACCTGATTGCAGGCAGTCTTGAGCCGACAGCAGGACAAGTTGTGATAGGGGAAACTGTTCGCATCGCCTATTTCTCTCAGCAAATTGAGGGCTTGGATGAAAGCAAGCGAGTGATCAATTATCTACAGGAAGTGGCAGAAGAGGTCAAAACCAGCGGTGGTTCTACGACTTCGATTGCAGAGTTGCTGGAGCAGTTCCTTTTCCCACGTTCGACGCATGGAACCTTGATTGAGAAATTGTCTGGGGGAGAGAAAAAACGTCTTTATCTCCTCAAATTGCTTTTGGAAAAACCAAATGTTCTCCTTTTGGACGAGCCGACCAATGATTTGGACATTGCAACCTTAACAGTTTTGGAGAATTTCTTGCAAGGCTTTGCTGGTCCAGTTTTGACTGTTAGTCACGACCGCTATTTCTTGGATAAGGTAGCGACCAAGATTCTGGCTTTTGAAGATGGCAAGATTCGTCCTTTCTTTGGTCATTATACCGACTATCTTGATGAAAAAGCCTTTGAAACAGAGATGGTCAATCAAGTGCAAAAGGCCGAAAAGGAAAAAGTGGTCAAGGTTCGAGAAGACAAGAAACGCATGACCTACCAAGAAAAGCAGGAGTGGGCAAGCATTGAAGGCGATATTGAAGCCTTGGAAAATCGTATCGCTGCTATTGAAGAGGAAATGCAGGCCAATGGTTCTGACTTTGGCAAACTAGCTACTCTTCAAAAAGAACTAGATGAGAAAAACGAAGCACTCCTTGAAAAATACGAACGCTATGAGTATCTCAGTGACTTTGATAGCTAGAAGAATAGAAAAATCCCGTCTCATGACAGGATTTCTCTATTCTTTTTTGGTTTCCTGGTGGAAGACATTTTGCCAAGTTTCATGGCGACGCCAGATACTGGTATGGACAATTCCGTCCAATTTATAGCAGATGAGTTTGGTCTTTTGACTGATGGAAGTGATTTGGATGTCCTTGATAGCTGAATTCAAGTCTTTTTCGGCTTTATAAGCCTCTTTATCCATCTGTTCTCCATCCTGACGAATATAGACAAAATCATCAGCTAAGAGTTCTTCCAGTTGATTTCCTTGGTCAATCAATTGTTCACGCATGAGCAATTTTTTATAGACATTGTCTAAAATTTCATCCTCAGGGATAGGCGCTGGCTCAATATGGACATCGGTATCAAAAACCCCAAAACGTTCTTCCAGCATAGACTCGACCTGATCCGCGATTTCATGACTCTCAAAAACAGACAGGTCAGGGTTCATCTCTAGCGTAATATCAAGGTAGATATTGCTACCGTAGGTACGACCTCTTTGCGATTTGACCTTGCTGATTTTGGGAATTTCCATGATAGCCTTTTGATAGTCCTCAAGCAGACGGTCGTCAAAGCCATCCGAAAGACTAAAGGAAGACTCGATAAAGATATCATAGGCAGTCTTCAAGATAAAGAAAGTGATGATAATGGCAACCAGTTTATCCACAATGGGATAATTGAAACTACTAGCTAGGATGGCAATGGTGGTTCCAAGTGAGGTAACAGCGTCAGAAAGATTGTCCTTGGCGGCAGCCTTTAGTGCCTTGGAGTTAGATTTCTTACTGAGGCGAGTATTGTAGAGATAGACCACAAACATGATCGCTGCAGACATAATTCCTAGAGTTGCACCCAGAGAATCAATGACCGTTTCTTCCCGACTGAGAATCTTTTGAATGGTATCCCTTAGAACATCAAAGCCAACATAGAACATGATGATGGAAGTGATTAAGCTAGCCAAATCCTCAATCTTCCAGTGGCCAAAACGGTGGTCTCGGTCAGCAGGCTGGCGTGCCATCCTGATTCCAATCAAGAGGGCCACATTTCCAATGATGTCCGACACGTTGTTGAAACCATCGGCCACCAAACTGGATGAATGAAGAAGATGGCCAGTAGCCAATTTCGCTGCAGACAAGAGCAGGTAGGTTGAAATACTGATAATGGCACCACGTTCAGCTAACTTGAGATTTGAGATAGATTGCTTCATTCAACTTCCTTTCTAGTCATATAGCATTCTACCATTATACTGGTTTTCAAGGGAAAATTCAAATAAGGTAGTTTTTACTCTTTTAAAACTCCCCAAAATTTGGTATAATGGTACTACTCAAGGGAGTAGCTGGCAGAAACCTGTGATAGTGTCGTCATTCCGAATTTTATGCTGAAAAGTATGCTTTCCGGCCCTATCTTAAACAGCGAGACTTGTTATGATTAACAGGTCTCTTTTTGTTTGTCGTGAAAAGATATGACAGAAAGAGAGTCTGTTTTGCACACAATGTCAAGGAGGAGACACATGTCAAAAGAACAAAAACGCCAAGCGTTTTATACTCAGAGCCCTGAAGAGGTCTTGCAGGCTATGGATGCGACCGAGCAAGGTTTGTCATCAAGTGAGGCGGAAAAGCGCCTTGCCGAATTTGGGCACAATGAACTCGAAGAAGGCGAGAAACGATCAATCTTGGTCAAATTCATCGAGCAATTTAAGGATTTGATGATTATCATCCTAGTTGCGGCAGCAATCTTGTCAGTCGTGACTTCTGGTGGGGAAGATATCGCAGATGCCATTATCATCCTAGCTGTGGTTATCATCAACGCTGCCTTTGGTGTTTACCAAGAAGGAAAAGCTGAAGAAGCTATTGAAGCCCTCAAATCCATGTCTAGTCCAGCTGCCCGCGTTCTTCGTGATGGACACATGGCAGAGATTGACTCTAAAGAATTGGTACCAGGCGATATCGTTGCCCTTGAAGCAGGTGACGTGGTACCAGCGGACCTACGTTTGCTAGAAGCCAACTCTCTTAAAATTGAAGAAGCAGCCTTGACGGGTGAATCTGTACCAGTCGAAAAAGACTTGTCAGTCGAGCTTGCGACAGATGCTGGTATTGGTGACCGTGTCAACATGGCCTTCCAAAACTCAAACGTAACCTATGGTCGTGGGATGGGTGTTGTTGTCAATACAGGTATGTACACTGAAGTTGGTCATATTGCTGGTATGCTTCAAGATGCGGATGAGACTGATACACCACTCAAACAAAACTTGAACAACCTTTCTAAGGTCTTGACCTATGCTATCTTGGTCATTGCCCTTGTTACTTTTGTAGTGGGTGTCTTCATTCAAGGGAAAAATCCACTTGGTGAGTTGTTGACTTCTGTTGCCCTTGCCGTTGCAGCCATTCCAGAAGGACTTCCTGCTATCGTTACCATCGTTCTTTCTCTTGGTACTCAAGTTTTGGCCAAACGACATTCCATCGTTCGTAAGTTGCCAGCAGTTGAAACACTTGGTTCAACTGAAATCATCGCTTCTGATAAGACTGGTACGCTGACTATGAACAAGATGACAGTCGAAAAAGTCTTCTACGATGCGGTTCTACATGACTCAGCTGATGATATTGAACTAGGTCTTGAAATGCCACTACTTCGTTCAGTTGTCTTGGCTAATGATACGAAAATCGATGTGGAAGGTAACTTGATTGGTGACCCAACCGAAACAGCCTTTATCCAATATGCCTTGGACAAGGGCTATGATGTCAAAGGTTTCTTAGAGAAATATCCTCGTGTAGCTGAATTGCCATTTGACTCTAACCGTAAGCTCATGTCAACAGTTCACCCATTGCCAGATGGTCGTTTCCTTGTAGCAGTCAAGGGTGCGCCAGACCAACTCTTAAAACGTTGTCTTCTTCGTGATAAGGCTGGGGATATTGCTCCGATTGATGAGAAGGTTACAAATCTCATTCATACAAACAATTCTGAAATGGCTCATCAAGCCTTGCGTGTCCTTGCAGGTGCTTATAAGATTATCGATAGTATTCCAGAAAATCTCACTTCTGAAGAACTTGAAAATGATTTAATTTTTACTGGTTTGATTGGGATGATTGACCCTGAACGTCCTGAAGCCGCTGAGGCTGTTCGTGTGGCTAAGGAAGCGGGAATCCGTCCAATTATGATTACAGGTGACCACCAAGACACAGCGGAAGCCATTGCCAAACGTTTGGGAATCATTGACGCAAACGATACAGAAGGTCACGTTTTAACTGGTGCTGAACTCAATGAACTGTCAGATGAAGAATTTGAAAAAGTCGTTGGTCAATACTCTGTTTATGCCCGTGTGTCTCCAGAACACAAGGTTCGTATCGTCAAGGCTTGGCAAAAACAAGGTAAAGTCGTTGCCATGACAGGTGACGGTGTCAATGACGCGCCAGCTCTGAAAACAGCCGATATCGGTATCGGTATGGGAATCACTGGTACAGAGGTTTCTAAGGGGGCTTCTGATATGATTCTTGCAGATGATAACTTTGCGACTATTATCGTCGCAGTGGAAGAAGGACGTAAGGTCTTCTCAAACATTCAAAAGACTATTCAGTACCTACTTTCTGCTAATACTGCTGAAGTATTAACCATCTTCCTATCAACCTTGTTTGGTTGGGATGTCTTGCAGCCGGTTCATCTTTTGTGGATCAACTTGGTAACGGATACCTTCCCAGCTATCGCTCTTGGTGTTGAACCTGCGGAGCCTGGTGTCATGAATCATAAACCACGTGGACGCAAGGCAAGCTTCTTCTCAGGTGGTGTTTTGAGTTCTATCATTTATCAAGGTGTACTCCAAGCAGCTCTTGTTATGAGTGTTTATGGCCTTGCGATTGCTTACCCAGTTCATGTGGGTGACAATCATGCTATTCATGCAGATGCCCTAACGATGGCCTTTGCAACCCTTGGTTTGATTCAGCTCTTCCATGCCTACAATGTCAAGTCTGTCTACCAATCCATCTTGACAGTTGGCCCATTCAAGTCTAAGACCTTTAACTGGTCCATCTTGGTATCCTTTATCCTTCTCATGGCAACAATCGTTGTAGAACCGCTTGAAGGAATCTTCCACGTAACCAAACTAGACTTGTCACAATGGGGAATTGTTATGGCTGGAAGCTTCTCAATGATTATCATCGTCGAAATCGTTAAGTTTATTCAACGCAAACTCGGTTTTGACAAGAATGCGATTTAAGGGAGGTTTCGGATGTCAGCATATCAATTACCGACCGTATGGCAGGATGAAGCTAGTAATCAAGGAGCTTTTACGGGGCTAAACAGACCAACAGCAGGTGCCCGTTTCGAACAAAACTTGCCAAAAGGAGAACAAGCTTTTCAGCTTTATTCACTGGGAACACCAAATGGTGTGAAGGTTACTATCTTATTGGAAGAATTACTAGAAGCTGGTTTTAAGGAAGCGGCTTACGACTTGTATAAGATTGCTATCATGGATGGGGATCAATTCGGCTCAGACTTTGTGAAGCTCAATCCAAATTCCAAGATTCCAGCCTTATTGGACCAGTCAGGTACTGAAAACGTAAGAGTCTTTGAGTCTGCTCATATTCTTCTTTACCTTGCTGAGAAATTTGGAGCCTTTTTACCAAGTAATCCTGTGGAAAAGGTAGAAGTTTTGAATTGGCTATTCTGGCAAGCAGGTGCAGCACCTTTTCTAGGTGGGGGATTTGGACATTTCTTCAATTATGCTCCTGAAAAATTGGAATATCCTATTAACCGTTTTACGATGGAAGTGAAACGCCAGTTGGATTTATTGGATAAGGAATTGGCTCAGAAACCTTATATTGCAGGCAATGACTATACGATTGCAGATATTGCCATCTGGTCTTGGTATGGACAGTTAGTTCAAGGAAAACTTTACCAAGGTTCTGCAAAATTCTTGGATGCCTCAAGTTACCAGAATTTAGTAAAATGGGCAGAAAAAATTGCCAATCGTCCAGCTGTTAAGCGTGGGATGGAAGTAATTTATAAAGAAATTAATACTCTTTGAAAATCTCTTCAAACCNNAAAACAGTGTTTTGAGCAACCTGTGGCTAGCTTCCTAGTTTGCTTTTTGATTTTCATTGAGTATAAGTAGCAAAAAAGTCATCTTCGGATGGCTTTTTGCTACAGTTGAGGGAAAGGGCTTGCAGTTATCGGCTTTTGTGCTATAATTGTTATAATATAGTAAAAAACAAGAGGAGTGTGAGGAAGTGGAAAAGAAAATTGTAAAAGATATTTTGTTTTTATCTCAGGTATCTCAGCCGGCAAGTCAGGAAGACCTTTATCTTGCCAGAGATTTGCAGGATACACTCTTAGCAAATCGTGAGACCTGCATTGGTCTAGCTGCCAATATGATTGGGGTGCAAAAGCGCGTGATTATCTTTAATCTTGGCTTGGTTCCCGTGGTCATGTTTAACCCAGTGCTTCTGTCCTTTGAAGGATCCTATGAGGCAGAAGAAGGCTGTTTGTCCTTGGTAGGTGTGAGATCAACTAAGCGTTATGAAAGCATAACGGTGTCCTATCGAGACATTAAGTGGCAGGAACAGACCATTACCTTGACAGGCTTCCCAGCTCAGATTTGCCAGCATGAGTTGGATCACTTGGAAGGACGAATCATTTAGGAGGAAAGCAAATGAAACGAATAGTCTTTGAACTTATTTTTATCGCAACGACCTGGTATATCTTTTTACCGCCCCTTAACCTGACCAGCTGGGAATTTCTCTTTTTCCTCTGTGGGCATTTGCTGCTTGTAGCAATCTTATTTGGCTTTGGCAAGGGGATAAACCTTGTCAAAACGGTTCATGTGCGCCACGGCAAGGCGGAAGCTGCCTTAAATCTTGAGGGTTTCAAAATCAATCGGTTAGGGAAAATCCTGTTAGCTTCGATTGGAGGAATTCTTCTCTTGGCAGCTTTGGTTTCCTTGGTAACTTCCAGCATGTTTCAGGCTAAAAATTATGCCAATGTAGTCACGGTTACGGAAAAAGACTTTACTGAATTTCCTAAGAGTGACACCAGTAAGGTTCCTATCCTAGATAGAAGTACTGCTGAAAAAATTGGAGACCGCTACTTGGGTTCCCTAACCGATAAGGTGTCGCAATACGTAGCGGCAGATACCTATACCCAATTGACAATTGATGGGAAACCTTATCGGGTCACACCACTAGAATATGCAGACCCTATCAAATGGTTTAACAATCAAGCCAAGGGAATCGGTGAGTATATCAAGGTGGACATGGTAACTGGAAATGCGGATTTGGTGGACTTGAAGACACCAATCAAGTATTCAGACTCGGAGTATTTTAACCGTGATGTCAAACGTCACCTGCGCTTGAAGTACCCGACCAAAATCTTTAAAACTCCATCTTTTGAGGTGGACGATGAGGGCAATCCTTTCTATGTAGCAACGGTTTACCAAAAGCAATTTGGACTTGCGGTTCCTCGTCCTGCTTCAGTCATTATCTTGGATGCTACAAATGGAGAAACCAAGGAATACAGCTTATCAGATGTTCCAGAATGGGTGGATAGGATCTATCCAGCAGAGGAAACCATTGAGCAAATCAACTACAACGGCAAGTACAAGGACGGTTTCTTGAATGCCATGATTTCCAAGAAAAACGTGACCCAGACTACCAATGGCTATAATTACTTGTCTATCGGTAATGACATCTATCTCTACACAGGTGTGACGTCGGCTAATGCGGATGAGAGTAATCTTGGTTTCATCCTTGAAAATATGCGAACAGGAGAAATTACTAAGTATAGCTTGGCTTCTGCGACAGAAGAATCAGCCCGTGAATCAGCAGAAGGTGCTGTTCAGGAGAAATCCTACAAAGCAACCTTCCCAATCCTCATCAACCTCAATGACAAGCCTTTCTACATCATGGGTTTGAAGGACAATGCTGGCTTGGTCAAAGAGTATGCTCTAGTAGACGCAGTCGAGTACCAAAATGTTATCGTAGCTACTACAGTGGAAGAGATGCTCAGCAAGTATGCCAATAAAAACGACCTTGAAATTGACAATGCAACGACAGAAAGCATCAAGGGAGTAGTAGCAGACCTCAAATCAGCTGTTATCAAGGGCGACACCGTCTACTTCTTTAAAGTTGATGGCAAGATTTACAAGGTTAAGGCCTCAGTATCAGATGACCTTCCTTACCTTGAAAATGGTAGAACCTTCGAAGGTCAAGTAGGAAAAGACAGCTATCTCAAGACCTTTAAAGTACAGTAATACTCTGCGAAAATCTCTTTAAACCACGTCAACTTTATCTGCAACCTCAAAG